>CAYSEX010000109.1:0-1266 GCA_964430305.1 uncultured Chryseobacterium sp. | reverse complement strand
CGTATTCAAACCCGATTGCCTTTCCAATTGGAATTCAAATGATTTTTACAAAAAAATCTATGGATGAATTGGAGCGCGATTCCATTGCCTCCTTTCAAGCCAAAAGCAAAACTCCCATTTTGCTCATTGCAGATAATATTCGAAGTGCAATGAATGTGGGTAGTCTTTTCAGAACAGCAGATGCTTTCGGAATTGAAGCCATTTATTTGTGCGGATATACTCCATGCCCTCCTCAGCGCGAAATATTAAAAACCGCCCTAGGATCAACAGAAAGTGTGCACTGGATTTATTTTGAAAAAATTGAAGACGCCATTGAACATTGCAAAAGCACGCATGTAATTTGCGCATTAGAACAAACGCATGCAAGCACTCCTTTGCATGAATTTCAATCCAAAGAACCTGTAGCGCTTATCCTTGGTAATGAAGTGCATGGCGTGAGTGATGTTGCTTTAGAACGGAGTAACCACGCCTTAGAAATAACGCAATTCGGCACAAAACACAGTCTGAATGTTGCGGTGAGCGCGGGTATTGCACTTTTTCATTTAAGTACCTGCTTTCATTTCAAATCATAGACGGGTACTTTCCAATTTGATTCATGGGTAAGTATAAAATAGATCCCGTTGGCCAAATTGGAAATTGAAAAATATTCCATTGGACCAACCTGATTCGCCTGGCCTACGAGTTTGCCCGACGAGTCGAAGCACATGACCTGATGTTGGGTTTCTTTTCCTAGGTTCAAGAAACCATTTGCATTGTGTGTCCAATTCATAGGATTATCATTGATTTGGTTGAGGTTATTATTCATTAAAAAAACTTCTCCGAAAGTGGTGCAACCAGAAGGCGATATGATTTCATAAACATAAGTACCTTCCGATAAATTGAATAATGACCAGGTAGAATCTCCCGTATTCCAAATAATGGAGCATCCGTCACACAGCAAGGAATCAACCACTATTGAGCCGTCATATATCTCCAACCAACTGGGCATTTGAATATTTACCTGCGGATTTATTTGTTCCTCCTCAACAATTTGAATGTTCAATGTGGTGGAACATGCATGGTCGTCTGTGATGGTGTAGGACCATTCACCCGCACCCACATATGCAATTGGAGGAGTGAAGTTGTACGTTCCTGTTCCGCCAGATACCTCAAACTCTGGAACAACAGAATCTCCGGGGCAAATAAGGTCATCTACTGAAATACTTGCGAGCAATGGCAATGGTTCTGTAAGTTGAAAAGCTTGAGCAACAGAGCAACCATTGGCAT
>CAYSEX010000108.1:0-1580 GCA_964430305.1 uncultured Chryseobacterium sp. | reverse complement strand
GATATATAAAAAAAAAGGAGCTTAACTGCTCCTTTTTTTTTTAGCCAAAATTCAGATTAATTCTTAACGCAACGTACCTCGAATCCATAACCTAAATTCACGGAAGGCGTAAATCCTCCTCCTAAATCTTGGCTACAATAACCGATATCAAAAGACCCTCCGTCTGAGGTCCACCAATACGAGCAATTTCCTGATTCTGCAGCTCCAGAATTGTAACAAAAACCTCCTTTGCCTGCATTAAATCCAGCCGAATTAGTTCCTTTCACTTTGATCATTCCTAAATCACCTGTGCTTTCATTCCATTCTTCAATCTCCCAAGTATAATTAGCTAAGGCTTTAGCGGCCTTTCCGTCAACACTTGATCCACCACCAAGTGTATTTGATAACGTCTTGAAATCAGAAGTAGAAGCAACTTTAAATCCTGCCGGCGCTATTCCACGAGCATCTTTTAATGCGTATCCGTTATAGAAGTAAACCCCATTCTTCACCCTGTATGCAGGAGTTTTGGACTTAGCTGCATTGGCCCAATCTTTATCAGACTTTGCCTCAGTAATAGATTCTCCATTTGAAAAAGTAGTTACTTTAAGATTTTCAGTCATCCAATTCATTCCACCTATTTCAACTGTTGGAATTACAGGGGCCTGTTCTTTTTTTGGTTGTTCAACAGCGGGAGCAGGTGCTGCTGCATTTGCTTGCACTTCGGGCTTTGCCTCATTGTTACCACAAGATAGAATGAACGCTGATGATGCAATGAACATGAAATTAAAAAATACCGATTGTTTATTCATTTTTATTGATTTGTGTTAATTATTTCTTCTTTGTTTTTTATCTCTTGCCTGCTTGAACTTGGCTTTGGCCTGTGGCGATTTTTTCTCGTGGAAAGCCCCTTTGAAATCGGGGTCTTCCAATCGCTTTTGCCTATCAATTTCTTTATTCTGATCTTGCTTTTCTAGGAATGAGGTTTTCTCAATTACAACACCCTCGGGAATTTCTAGAACAGGAATGGTTTGTCGAATCAATTTCTGAATTTTGGTGATGTGATATTCCTCTGAGACATCGGCAAACGAAACCGCACATCCCGTTTTGAAAGCCCTCCCTGTTCTTCCTATTCTATGCACATAATCTTCATAGGTTGAAGGAACATTGAAATTCACCACATGTGATACTTCGAAAACATCTATTCCCCGAGCTGTAACATCTGTGCTTACCAAAACCCTAACCTCCCCTTCTTTGAAATCATTCACCGCATTCATACGTGCATTTTGCGCTTTGTTACTATGCAACAACCGCACTTCACCAACTCGCATGCGCTCCAAGTACTTTCCAATTTCAGTAGCTTGCTCTTTAGTCTTTACAAAAACCATGACCCTGGTCCACGATTCATCATTTAATAAATGAATCAACAAGTTCAGTTTGGTTGGTGCATTTGGGACATGATACACTGTTTGTTCAACAGTTGATGCCGTAGTTGCCTGTGGTGTAACTTCAACGCGCGATGGAAACAATAAAAAATTGTCGGCAATGCGTTCAACTTTTTCGGGAAAGGTTGCAGAAAATAAAAGCTGTTGTTTCTTCTGGGG
>CAYSEX010000107.1:0-1617 GCA_964430305.1 uncultured Chryseobacterium sp. | reverse complement strand
TCCATTCATAGCTTTGGTAGCATACCTCCAATTCATTAATTCCAATACCCTCATGACCTTTTTTATTTGTTACTTTCGAAAACAAATCTACACTGTTTTGGTTCAATCTAAATTCATGTCACTTCTGACTTTTTTGGTCACTTCCTGTATGGTCTTTAATGGATGTCACATTGAAAAGAGGGTACATAAAAAAGGGTATCACATCACATGGAATTTTCCCTCTCACTATCACATCAAAAATCAGAGCAATATTCAGGCAGCTCAAAAAAAAGATGTCAGACATTTTCAAATAGATTCCACTTTAAAAAATACAAACACATCAATCCCCGAAAATTTAGCTTTTCAAGATTCTACCGTCGTTTTTTCAAAGAAAAATAAAAATGAGATAATTGCCCCAAGGGTTATTCGAAATGAGATTTTGTCTATCAAATCAGCGAACTTCAACAAAGAACCTGAACCTGAAACCCCCTATGATAAAAGAATTAAAAGAAGTTTATATCATTTCCTAATTGGCAGTGCCTCCTATGCAATTGGCCTTTCTATCACATTCACTTTGGGGATGGTAACAGGAATTAACGCCATTATTCTTGCCATATCAGTAATTGGCGGTTTTTTTGTTGGAATCATTGGCCTGGGGGTTTTACTCATTGCCATACGCAAAAGAAATTGGTACAGAATTTTGGCTAAAAACAATGCTACTTTCGGATTTACTCATCGGGAATTACAACTGAATGATCCTTTCAGAAAATTTGGAATTGCTGTACTCAAAATACTTCTAGCTATATGTTTAATTGTAATCTTAATTGCACTTTGGTCTATTTCAATTGTATAAACTTGAAAAATTTCAAACAACTTATTTCATGCCTTGCCATATGCATAGCTCTGCTTACAGGATGCAATGTTGAGAAAAGAATTCATAAAAAAGGGTATCATATCACATGGAATACCCTGCATATTCTCAAACAAAGGCAAAACCTCCCATTCAAGCCGGCAAGCACAAGTAATTTACCACAATTGGTTGAAGTTGAAGAAATGCAGGATTTGCAAATCCAAACAGAAAATATTCATCTTCATTCCACTCCTATGATATGCCCTGTTGATACCACATTGCTACCACCGCGAAGCGCGAAGAAAAGAGCTCGACAGGCAAACCAAGTGAATGAAACAAAGTCACTTCCCAAAAGAATGCAGGTATTTGAAGGCTTGATTGATGATGAAAATAAACAAGCTTTTATAATGGGAAAGCGGATTATTCGCGCAGGGAACTACATTAGAATTTCAGTTCTTGGATTAATCGGATCGTTCATTGGTGCGTTTGCGTCTTTGGCTTATTTCCACCCTATATTTCTTACCGCGTTTTCCATTGGCATATTCGTCTTTTTCATTATGACATTATTAGTAAATCTAGTAGGGCGTATTGGCGAAGATTACGGAAATCAATTCATTCAGATTTTCGAATCCAATCATAAAAATTCGAAATTTTACAAACGTGTTTATCGGCATTACCAATCTTGTTTGAATGGATTTTTTAGGGGGCTATGCGACTTCCTTTGGTTTATTGGGTAAGGCTATATTCGGAAGCTGTAACCGAAACCACAAATAACGTAATTCCTCTTC
>CAYSEX010000106.1:0-1620 GCA_964430305.1 uncultured Chryseobacterium sp. | reverse complement strand
TGGAGTAGGAGGGCGCTCGAATTCTTGTTCCAGCTTAGCAAATGCCTTGTTGATTTTATTGATTGATCCAATCTTGTTCAACGGTAAGCGAACAATACGTGATTGCTCAGCTAAAGCCTGAAGAATAGACTGACGAATCCACCAAACGGCATAGGAAATGAATTTGAAACCACGCGTTTCATCGAATCGTTGTGCCGCTTTAATCAATCCTAAATTTCCTTCATTGATTAAGTCGGGAAGTGATAAGCCTTGATTCTGATACTGCTTAGATACAGAGACTACGAAGCGCAAGTTTGCTTTGGTTAGTTTCTCAAGGGCCGCTTGGTCTCCTTGCTTAATGCGTCTTGCTAATTCTACTTCTTCGTCGGCTGTAATGAGGTCTACACGACCAATTTCCTGTAGGTACTTATCCAAGGAAGCCGTTTCCCTGTTCGTTACCTGTTTGGTTATTTTTAACTGTCTCATTCGGGCTTTATAACGTTTATCGTAAAAAAGGGTTGCTTATTATTCAAAATTAATTTTGTTCTTCAGGTTTCGGTAACAAAACTTTGCGAGACAACTTTAATTTTCCAGTCTTTGGGTCTTTTCCCAAAACTTTGAATTTCACTATATCACCAACATTCAAAACCTCTTTTACATCTTCAACTCTGCGCCATTCCAATTCTGAAATGTGAATCAAACCATCTTGACCAGGCAAAATCTCTACAAAAGCACCAAAGGGCTGGATGGTTTTTACAGGCCCTTCATACACTTCTCCAATTTCAACTTGTGGAGGCCAAACAATTGATTTCACACGATTCACAGCGGCATCAAGGCTAGATTTGTCAGCAGACGCAATTTCTACAAAGCCTTTATTATCACGCTCTTCGATAGAGATTGTTGCGCCGGTTGTTTTCTGAATTTCTTGAATTACTTTTCCACCAGGACCAATAACTTTTCCTATTTCTTCAGTTGGAATTTCGAAGCTAATGATACGTGGTGCGTGAGGTTTGTAATCTTCACGTGGTTCAGAAATGGTTTTCATCATTTCACCCAAGATATGCAAACGACCTTGCTTGGCTTGATCCAAAGCATCGGTTAACAATTGCATTGAAAGCCCCTTGATCTTAATGTCCATCTGGCAAGCCGTAATTCCTTTCGAAGTTCCGGTTACTTTAAAGTCCATATCGCCCAAGTGATCTTCATCTCCAAGGATGTCTGATAAAATGGAATATTTTCCGTTTTCATCTGTGATTAATCCCATGGCTATTCCAGAAACGGGAGCTGTAATAGGAACACCACCGTCCATTAAAGCCAGCGTGCCTGCGCAAACAGTAGCCATTGATGAAGATCCGTTTGACTCTAAAATATCAGACACAATTCGCATCGTGTACGGACATTTTTCAGTTTCAGGAAGAACAGGCTTCAATGCACGAAGTGCAAGGTTACCGTGTCCAATTTCACGACGACCCGTTGAGCGAATTGGACGTGCTTCACCTGTACTGAATGGTGGGAAGTTGTAATGCAACAAGAACTTGTCAGCTCTTGGATGAACAACACCATCAATGGTCTGCTCGTCTAGTTTCGTTCCCAAAGTAAGGGTGGTCAATGACTGTGTTTCTCCACGTGTGAAGACACTTG
>CAYSEX010000105.1:0-1707 GCA_964430305.1 uncultured Chryseobacterium sp. | reverse complement strand
TACATGCGAGAGATTTCAGAATAGTCGACAGTCTTCATGTATTCGGCAATGGCAATCTGAAATGGAGCGTTGCAGGTAAAGACATTAAATTGGTGTTGCTTGCGAAATTCCACCATCCACTTCGCATCGCACACAGCGTAGCCCAGTTTCCATCCGGTTGCGTGAAACGTCTTTCCAAAGGAATACACCAGCATCATGCGTTCACGCAGTTCTGGGAACTGCGCCAAACTCTCGTGTCTTCTTTCGTCGAACACAATGTGTTCATATACCTCATCGGAAATAATAAAAATATTGGTATCGCGAACAACCTCTAACAGTTTATGTGCATCATCTAACGAATTCACGGCACCTGTAGGATTGTGTGGCGTGTTGATGAGCATGAGTTTTGTGCGATTGTTAATGGCGGTTTTTACTTTTTCCCACGGAATGTGAAAGTCTTCACCTTCCAATTCTATCCATATTACCTTCCCTCCATTCAACTCAACCGCTGGCGCATAACAGTCGTATGCTGGCGCGAAAAGAATAACTTCATCGCCAGGAAATATCAAAGTTGAAATGGCAGTGAAGATGGCTTGGGAAGCGCCCGCTGTGATGTTCACTTCGGAATTCCAATCGTAGTTACATCCGTGCTTCGCGTTTAGCTGGTCTGCAATAATCTGACGAAGAACAGGCATGCCGGGCATGGGGGCATACTGATTGAATCCGTCTTTCATGGCTTTGGTAACCAGGTCAATTAATTTTTCATCAATAGGAAATCCAGGAAACCCTTGTCCCAAATTCAAAGCTCCTTCTTGGGCAGCCAGCGCCGACATGGTTGTAAATATAGTTGTGCCAACGTTTGGCAGTTTCGATTTCATGGAACGAAGATAATTCGAGGTAGCCGTTGGGCAAGATTCCTTAATTTCACCAGCATGAAGAATTTAATTCTGTTTCCCATTCTCTTTCTGTTTCTCATTCTATCATCAAACTCAGAAGCGCAAGAGATTCCCAGTGCGCTTGGATACGCAAGTAGAATAGCCGGAGAAGAAATAAAATATTTCTCGCCCCTGCGTGAGTTTGCGAATACTGCGCTGCTAACCAGAGCCAATGGGAATTCACCCATTGTACTTCAATTAGAAACAAAAAGAGAAACGGAAAGAGAAACAGTGACCTATGAACTCCTCATTGGACATTCAACCGGAACAAGCAGCGGTGATCGGGAATTTATTTTTTCTATTGATGGAAAAGAGCTTTTTCGATTGGAAACTTCTCCAAAAGAACCAATCGGAACAGTGAAAGCAGGAAGAAGCGATGACGACATTGCTTTTGAATTTCGAAGCATTGAACAAGACATAAACAAAGATGCTTTTGGATTTCTTCGAATAGAAATTCCCGACAGATTTCTTCACAAAGGCGAACTCACCGTAGTTGGTGTAAACGCCGAAAGTCGCGATTGGCTCATGGTTTTCGAGTACAAGCGGACATTGAAAATTATTACAACACCAACGCAATTGGTGCTTCGAAAAAACAATAAACTGCAACTGAATATTGCTGTAGACTATCCCTATTTACATCACAAAACACCAAGCATGACTGTGGTTTCGAAGTATTTCGAAGCCACATTTCCCGTAACAACCGGTTACAATTCAATTTCTGTGGAAAGTTATCCGGCCAGCTTTTCAGGCATAGACACCCTTCGGTATTTCATGGGAAACAAATTGGTGCATA
>CAYSEX010000104.1:0-1926 GCA_964430305.1 uncultured Chryseobacterium sp. | reverse complement strand
TTGTCAACAACTGTTAAAATCTCGAGTTGCAGCGTAAGCGCAATTCACCCTAAATTTGCATCCGTTAAAACACCGCTCTTACTTCAACCTACGAAGTGAGATAAAAAAAAAATGCCCAAAGACAAAAGCATTCAGTCGGTCCTTATCATTGGTTCAGGACCCATCGTTATCGGACAAGCATGTGAATTTGATTACTCTGGAAGCCAAGCAGCACGCTCATTGCGTGAGGAAGGTATAGAAGTAACCCTGATCAATAGCAATCCAGCAACCATCATGACAGACAAGGTGGTTGCAGACAATGTATACCTACTTCCACTCGAGCCAGCCAGCATTGAAACCATATTAAAAAATCATAAAATAGATGTTGTGCTCCCCACCATGGGTGGACAAACTGCATTGAATCTTGCCATTCAATGTGAAGACATGGGTCTTTGGGAACAATACGGTGTTCGCATGGTAGGTGTAGATACCAAAGCCATAGAAATTACAGAAAACAGAGAAGCTTTTCGTGATCTCATGACCGAAATTGGGGTCCCCATGGCACCTCAATTAACAGCCAAATCCTTCTTAGAAGGGAAAGAAATTGCCCAGCAATTCGGATTCCCACTTTGCATTCGCCCTTCATATACACTAGGCGGTTCAGGTGCTAGCCTTGTTTACAATCAAGCTGACTACGAAAGACTACTGACAAGAGGTCTGCATCTCTCACCCATTCATGAGGTGATGATAGACAAAGCTTTAATGGGATGGAAAGAATATGAATTGGAATTATTACGCGATGCGAATGATAATGTAGTGATCATTTGCAGCATTGAAAATTTTGATCCCATTGGAATTCATACCGGAGACAGCATTACTGTTGCTCCAGCCATGACGCTGAGCGACACCACCTTCCAAAAAATGCGTGACATGGCCATTAAGATGATGCGTGCCATTGGAAATTTTGCAGGCGGTTGTAATGTTCAATTTGCGGTCTCTCCAGATGCGAATGAAGATATCATTGCCATTGAGATCAACCCGCGTGTTTCGCGCTCATCAGCGCTTGCCTCGAAAGCAACAGGTTACCCAATTGCCAAAATTGCCTCTAAACTCGCCATCGGCTATCACCTCGACGAACTTCAAAATCAAATTACAAAAAGCACTTCTGCCCTCTTCGAACCCACCTTGGATTATGTCATTGTGAAAATACCTCGTTGGAATTTCGATAAATTTCCAGGCAGTAATCGCGAATTGGGATTGCAAATGAAATCTGTGGGTGAAGTCATGGGCATTGGACGAAGCTTCCAGGAAGCGCTTCAAAAAGCTTGTCAATCGCTTGAAATAAATAGAAATGGTTTGGGGGCCGATGGAAAAGAAATTCGCGACCAGCAAGTTATTCTTGACTCATTGGAACACCCCAGTTGGAACCGCATTTTCCACATCTACGATGCCATTAAATTGGGAATACCTTTCAAAACCATTCAAGAAAAAACACGCATTGACTTGTGGTTCTTGAAACAAATTGAAGAGCTCATTCAACTGGAACGTGTCATTGAAAAACAATCACTGCAAACCATTTCGAAGGATTTGCTTTTCGAGGCGAAACAAAAAGGATATGCCGACAGACAAATTGCTCATCTTTTAAAATGTTTAGAGAGTGAGGTATATGCGAAACGTGATGAAATGGGTATTCAACGTGTGTACAAATTGGTTGATACCTGTGCTGCGGAATTCGAAGCGAAAACTCCATATTACTACAGCACTTTTGAATACGAAAATGAAAGTGTTCGAAGTGACCGAAAGAAAATTGTAGTTTTAGGAAGCGGACCAAATCGCATTGGTCAAGGTATAGAGTTCGATTACTCTTGCGTGCATGGCGTGCTAGCGGCAAAAGAATGCGGCTACGAAACCATCATGATCAATTGCAACCCTGAGACTGTCTCTACC
>CAYSEX010000103.1:0-2343 GCA_964430305.1 uncultured Chryseobacterium sp. | reverse complement strand
GAACACCAAGAGTTCTCAAATTCCAATGACTAAAAAAGAAATACATGCCTGGCTGATTCATGCCATTGAAGAGCGTGAGCATTCTTTGGCCCAGACGTGGAATGCATTGAACGAGAGCAATCAACAAGAAGGAAAAAGCTCCTCCGGTGATAAACATGAAACCGGTAAAGCCATGGTGCATCTGGAATTGGAACAACTCAACAAACAGCAGCAAGAAATACTTCGTCAAAAAGAAGAGGTGCTTCGTGCTTCTACTTTGGTCAATGAAAAGTCAGACGTGGTTCGACTTGGTTGCCTTGTGAACACAACCGCTGGTGTATACTACCTCGCTACCGGATGGGGGAAAACAACGCTGAATAACTCAAGCGTTATGATCATTGGATTACAATCCCCAATAGGAAAATCACTCCTCGGAAAAAAAATAGGTGATAACTTTCAATGGGGAGCAACGCATGGAACAATCCATTCCATAGAATAGTTATCTTACCTTACCGCCTCTTCCAATTTCGCAATGTCGAACTTCGACATTTGCATGAACGCGTAAGCCGCTTTGGGAGCCGTCTCTGGATTGGTCATGAGCTTTCCCAATAATCGAGGTACAACTTGCCACGAAACGCCGTATTTGTCTTTCAACCATCCACATTGACCTGCTTGACCCTCTTGAGTGAAATAATTCCAATAATGATCAATCTCTTCTTGCGTGTCTACCGACAAAACAAATGAAATTTTTTCATTGAAAGCCAACTGCGCTGGTCCATTGTTCAAACACATAAAACGAACACCTGTCATTTCAAAAACAACCGCCATGGGGTTCTCTGAAATCAACTGAAAATCTGAAAAAACATGTTTGTAATAATCAGACATTTCTTTCGCATTTTCACACCAAATGCAGGTTGAATAAGTAGTTGCCATGTCTTAACTGTTTACTGTTTCACAATAATTTTTGAATCGATCTAAAATCATTTGCCATCCCATGCGCTGCATTTCCTCCGGATTCTGATTTTCAGGATCGAACGCTTCCGTTACCTTCACCCCTCCTTCTACTTCTTCAAAAATGGTATTCCACTTCCTTCCATCTTCAAGAAGGACTTCTATGCGTTCATGATTTGATACCAATGTATACGTGCCTCCAAAATCAAATTGAAAAGAAGCATCTCGAGCAGCCATGGTGTATGTAAATTTCCCACCTTCAATAAGCTCAAGTGCTGCAGCCGGACAATGCCAATCGTCCCCTGCAAAATTCCAATTACAAATGTGCTCTGGAGTAGTCCAACATTTCCAAACCAACTCCAACTTGGCGTTTATTGTTGTTTCAATTTGTATCATGACTCAAAACTAAGCACAAAAAAGCCCTTCTTAAAGAAGGGCTTTTAAAAGTCGATATTTCTATTATTTCTGAACCATCATGCGTTGAGTAAGAACCTCACCGTTGAAGCTTGCTTCAATCATGTAAAGTCCATTCGCCAACGGACGATCGAAAGTCATGTTGGTAGTGAACATTCCGTCTACTGCGTAGCGGTTTGCGAATACTACACGACCCATTGCATCCAATACACGTACTTGTACGTTCTCAGATGTGATGTTGCTCAACTGAATGTTGATATCTGAACCGTTTGTTGGGTTTGGATATACATTCAAATTCTGAGATAGGTCTTGTGATACTTTCACATCATCACCGGCTTGTGCATTTGCACCTTCGGCTATCATACCTGATTGACCTATGATACACATGTACTGAACGGGACCATAGGCACCTTCACCCCAAGAGTATACTGGAGCCGTGCGCACAGCATAGGTTGTTCCATACTGTAAGGCCGTCACTAATGCTAAATTCAAATAGTTGCTTGCAGCCCCCCTATAGTGAATGATTGGCAGTCCAACTGGATTATTGCCTGCATCTACTTGCACGAATTCCCACTTCCAATTATTTACTCCGCAAGACCATGGAAGTGATGCCACAATAGCTCCTCTAAAACGCGGTCCATTGCTACAACGATCAGAGGCTCGAATTGAAGTTGCAGGTGCAGCCTCCAGATTTAAAGTGCATGAACCAATAGATGAAACTTCAACTACTTCAGCGTTTCCTGCCCCATCAGTCAAATTATAAATGTTTGTAATATTCACCACGTATGACGACCCCAATGGTAGCGTTGGATTCACGTTTGCCAAAGAAAGGTAATCTGAACTTTGCGTACGAATGTAGGTATTGCCATTTGCAGGTCCACTTGTTCCTACAAATGTGAATCTGTATTGAGCACCTGAACCCGCCCAAGATGCCTTGTACACTTTACACAAGTTTAGCGTATTTGACCAAATTGGATTGTTACCACTATCGCATCCACC
>CAYSEX010000102.1:0-2359 GCA_964430305.1 uncultured Chryseobacterium sp. | reverse complement strand
GGAATTTGTTCCAACAACTGCAACTGCTCTTCCAAACGTTCTACAAAAACAAACATCTCTTTACCCAAACGTGTTGGTGAGGCTGCCTGACCATGCGTTCTTGCTAACATTGCAACTTCCTTCCACGACTCAGCACGGGTGGCCAATTGATGCATAATCTCATCTATTTTCGGAATGTAAACATTCTCCATGGCATCACGCAGAGTTGCCGGAACAGCGGTATTGTTAATGTCTTGAGACGTTAATCCGAAATGCACAAACTCCTTCACCTCTCCCATCTCTAGCTCATCCATTTTCATTTTTACAAAGTACTCAACTGCTTTCACGTCATGATTGGTTTCCTTCTCCTTGTCTTTAATCCATTGCGCATCGGTTTCTGAAAAATCGGCACAGATAGATCGAAGAGCAGGAAAAGTATCTTTTGAAACCTGAGCCAATTGAGGAAGAGGAATTTCACACAACGAAATGAAATATTCAATCTCTACCCAAACGCGGTATTTAATGAGTGCATACTCTGAAAAATAAGGACCCAATTCTTGGGTATGACGAGCGTATCGTCCGTCGACCGGAGATACAGCAAACAAGGAAGCATTATTCATGTTGGTATTCAAAGTGCAAAAGTACAAATGAAAAGCACTCCGAACACCATTACCTTTGCAGCATGAAATTGCATGTTCTCGACACCGGATTTTTTAAGTTAGACGGAGGCGCCATGTTCGGCGTAGTACCAAAACAAATTTGGCAAAAAACCAATCCTGCAGATGATTTCAACCTCTGCACATGGGCCATGCGTTGCTTACTCATTGAAGACGGTGAAAAACTCATCCTTATCGATACAGGCATTGGCAATAAACAAAGCGAAAAATTCTTTTCGCATTATCATTTACAAGACACGCAAACCCTTGATCAAGCGCTCGCATTAAAAGGGTTTCATAGAGACAACATCACAGATGTTTTACTAACACATTTGCATTTCGATCATTGCGGTGGAAGCATTGAATACAATTCCAATCGCGAACATTTTCAACCTGCCTTTCCGAACGCAAAATACTGGACCAATGCAAATCATTGGAAATGGGCCACAGAACCCAATCCGAGAGAGAAAGCCAGTTTCCTTTCAGAAAATATACTTCCCATTCAAGAAAGTGGTCAGTTGAATTTCATTGAACGTGTGAACAATGTATCGCCTACTCCACTTGGCTTTGACGTGTTGTTTGTAGACGGACACACGGAGAGCATGATGATTCCACACATCAATTACCACGGTAAAACAGTGGTTTTCATGGCCGATCTTCTGCCCTCTGTCGGACACATTCCGCTGCCGTATGTGATGGGCTACGACACCCGTCCGCTTCTCACCATGACCGAAAAAGAACTCTTCCTCAAGACCGCAGCAGACAACGGGTACGTCTTGTTTTTTGAACACGACAGCGTGAACGAGTGCTGCACCTTGCAACACACTGAAAAAGGTGTTCGCGTGCTCGACACTGGAAAATTTACTGACTTTTTTTAGACCCATTTCCGGCTATTCGTTCCAAGCTTTTCGCTTCGCAAAAAGGCTTTCCTCTGCTATCCGGGGTAGATTGCATGCTGCATGAGCCTTGAATATTTGGGCATAACATCTTGAATTACGTCTGAATTGAATTTGTAAATTTGAACCATGGCAATCGCAAATGAAATCGCAACCAAAATGCCCCAAGTGTATGAGCTGCTCGAGAAATTCGATGTCAGCGATGCCTGGGTGTTTGGCTCTGCGCAATCTGAAAAATTCAGTGATCATAGTGATGTGGACATGATGGTTCAGTTCAAAGAGAAACTCACCCCAATGCAGCTTGGAATGAACTTGAACAATTTGAACCATTCACTTCAAAAACTTTTTAAACGTGAAGTTGACTTAGTGAGCTACAGCCACATAAAAAACCCTGCTTTCTTTTCACAAGTAAGCGAAAACAGCACGCGCATTTATGGTGAAGAAAATCCTAAACTGTATTTGCGACACATGATGAATTGCATTGTGAAAATCCAAACGTTCATGCGTCCCTGCAAATCATTTCATGCGTACAAAAAAGACTTTTTAATTCAAGCAGGAGTTGAATGGAATCTCACCATATTGGGAGAAGCTGCTAAAAGATTGAAAACCATTTCTCCAGATATTGCCATAACCGAAATTGATAAAATCATTGGAACACGAAACAAACTCATTCACGGCTATGATGATATTTCAAATGAAGAAGTCTATGCCATTGTGCGTAAAAACCTACCCGAATTGAAAAGGGAATTGAAGAAACTGTTGTAGATTTGCTTCGCACTTATCCAGAAAGACGGAGGGAATAGGCCCTTAGATGTCTTGGCAACCCGG
>CAYSEX010000101.1:0-3639 GCA_964430305.1 uncultured Chryseobacterium sp. | reverse complement strand
ATCGCAAGTTCGCAATGAGTTTCAAAAGGCATATGCTCTATTTTCCCAAATCAAAGAGACTCAAGACGGTCATGTTTTCAATGTGCTTTCCATGGGTATGAGCGGTGATTGGAAGATAGCTGTAGAGGAAGGGTCAACACATATACGCGTTGGATCCTCTATTTTTGGAATACGTTAAATTTTTTGTGCAATGGTATAGTCATTTCGGCTCGAACTATTCCTAGAAATGAGCTCGCCAATAAAACCAGCTAAAAAGAGCTGAGTTCCAATGATCATGCAGGTAAGGGCAATATAAAAAGAGCTTTGATCTGCAATGTTCTTGGCGTGTTCACCTGAGTACATGGCCCATAGCTTGTTTCCGCCGAGATACATGAACAAGGAGAGTCCAGCAAGAAACATTACCAAACCCCAAGCCCCGAAAAAATGCATGGGGCGTTTCCCGAATTTCGACATGAAGGTGATAGATAATAAATCGAGAAA
The DNA here is from genome assembly GCA_964430305.1 of uncultured Chryseobacterium sp. GTDB lineage: Bacteria > Bacteroidota > Bacteroidia > Flavobacteriales_D > Sanyastnellaceae > CAIZGX01. The sequence continues at coordinate 3,159 of CAYSEX010000101.1, read as the reverse complement.
ACCATTGATGAATCGATTGACACCAAACTTCGTTGTTCCAAATTTTCTTGCCTGATGTTGAACTATTTTTTCGCCAATGTTTGTGAACCCTTCTCGTTTCGCAAGAACTGGAATATATCTATGCATTTCACCATAGACCTCAATGCATTTCACAACTTGCAGCGAATAAGCCTTCAATCCACAGTTGAAATCATGTAACGAAATGCCAGTCATTTTCCGGGTAGCCCAATTGAAAAGCTTGGTTGGAACGGTCTTCGTAATGGGGTCGAAACGCTCTTTTTTCCATCCGCTAACCAAATCATAACCTTGATTTTGAATCATGTCTATCAAGGCTGGAATTTCTTCTGGAGAATCTTGTAAATCGGCATCAAGCGTAATGACAACTTCACCACTAGCATTTTGAAAGCCAACATGTAAAGCGGCAGACTTTCCGTAATTTCTTGCGAATTTGAAGCCTTTAACATTCGAATCATTTGTTTTCAAAGACTCAATCACTTTCCACGAGTGGTCTTTCGAACCATCATCAATAAACAAAATTTCGTACGAGATGGCGTGTGACTCACAGACGCGCTTGATCCAAGCGTGAAGCTCTGGTAATGATTCAGCTTCGTTAAACAAAGGAATGACAAGGCTACACTGTGGCATGTAAAAGCTTTTCACAAAAATAGCAAAGGTTGTGGTGTTCCCAATTGTATTTCTTACATTTGCACAAAGGCAAGTCTCATACGACCAGCTCCTGCCAAATCCTCCAGGGCCGGAAGGCAGCAAAGGTAGGCGGTTGTAGCGGTGCGATATGAGGGGCTTGCCTTCTTTTTTTTGTCTTATGTTTGTGTCATGAACTCCTCAGACTTCGCTGATAAATCTCGTAGAAGGGCGTACCAAAAGAAAAAGGTACTGTCGGCTTTCCTAAAAAAATTCACGAAAGAAAAACCTTCGTACGGTAAAAAAGTGATGAAAGAGTCTGAGCAAGTGGCTTGGGCACTTATTGATTGTACATCTTGCGGAAATTGCTGCAAGACCATGACGCCAACTTGGAAGAAGGCTGAAGTGAATAGACTGGCTTCTCATTTAGGTATGACCTACAATGAGTTTTTTGAAAAATGGCTCATGGTTGATGAAGAGACAGGTGATATCTGTAACAATTCAACTCCGTGTCAATTTTTCGATTTAGAAAAGGGACTTTGTGGTGTGTACGAACTAAGACCGCATGACTGTGCTACATTTCCTCATTTGTATCGCTCAGATTTTTACGATCAAACAGAACTCTATGCATCTAATTTACATCGTTGCCCAGCGACCTTAACTGCAATGGAGCATTTAGAGCAGGCTGTAAAAGAAATTAAGAAAAAGAAATAGTGCCTCTGTCTGCAATAATTTGGAAGGCTATCCGTAATTTTACATAAACATTTGCAAGGTGGAATTAGAAAGAGTCATATTGTCTCCGGCGCAGAAGGCGTTGAGAATTAATTTGAACAAAGACATCTATGGAACTTTCGCCGAGATTGGTGCGGGCCAAGAGGTTGTTCGTCATTTCTTTCGCGCGGGTGGCGCCAGTGGTACCATTGCCAAAGCAATGAGCGCGTACGACAAAGACTTCAGCGATGCCATATATGGTAAGCAAGAAAAAGGAAGGTATGTATGTAAGCCTCGTTTAGATAACATGTTAAACCATGAGTATAAGCTCATGGAGGAACGATTGAACAGAGAAGATCACGCTACTAAGGAGTTTTTCTCATACGCAAACACATTTGCAACCATTAATTTTCAGAAAACCATTCAAGGGCACGGATGGATGGGTGTGAAGTTTCAAACAGCTGCAGACAGAGAGCCGAACGTTGTTATTCTTCATGCACGCTTGCATGAGAGTGATGCTTTACTTCAGCAAGCTACTGTTGGAACATTAGGTGTGAATCTGCTATACGGCTGCTTTTATTACCACCAGCGTCCGAAGGATTTATTGCAATCGCTATACGATAATTTGAATCGCGACCAAGTTGAAATTGATACCATTCAATTTGAAGGTCCTGATTTTGCAGAGGTTGATAACCGACTGATGTCTTTGCAACTGGTAAAAAATGGAATGACAGAGGCGGTTATTTTTTCACCAGACGGTCAAAACCTGCAAGCTGCTGATGTTTTGTACAAAAAGCATATTTTGGCACTACGAGGTTCTTTCAGGCCGGTAACAAAAGTGAATATTGACATGATTGCCAAAGGACTTAAAATGTTCGAGTCGGATATCAAAGTTGAAGAAGATAAAGTGCAGGTATTGTTTGAGATTACCTTGAATAATTTGAGAAGTGAAGGTGAAATTGATGAGCAGGATTTCTTAGACCGGGCGGAGTTACTTTGTTCGCTGGGTCAAACTGTTTTGGTTTCAAATTATTCAAAATACTATGCCCTAGCAGACTACTTCTCAAAATACACCACAGAACGCATGGGTATCATCATGGGGACAAACATGTTGGTAGAACTGTTCGATGAGAAATACTATCGAAATTTGAACGGCGGAATTCTAGCTGCGTTTGGAATCTTATTCTCTAGAGATATTAAAATTTATTTGTACCCATGGTTCGATCAAGAGAATGAGATATTATACACAACGGAAAACTGTCCTGTGCATCCAAGACTTAAACCCTTGTTTGATTATTTAGTGGATAATAAGCGTATTGTTGATATCAAAGATTTCAATCCAGAGATCTTATCTATTTATTCGAAAGATGTAATTGATATGATTCAGCATGGGCACACAGGTTGGGAAGGCATGGTGCCTACTTATGTTGATTCCATTATTAAGGATAATAAATTATTCGGATTCGATGCCAATAAACCGGCTGATGCAGAGTTCGTTCCACCGACCAGGACGAAATGGTCAGAATCATTAAATAGTAATTAATTCAAAGTACACGTAAGGTATGTCATATTTTTTCACATCAGAATCGGTATCAGAAGGTCACCCAGATAAAGTTGCCGATCAAATTTCAGACGCATTAATTGACGCTTTTTTGGCGCAAGACCCAGAGTCGAAGGTGGCCTGCGAAACGTTGGTTACAACAGGTCAAGTGGTTGTAGCGGGCGAGGTGAAGTCGCAAGCATATGTAGACTTACAAGATATCATTCGTGATACCATTTCTGAAATTGGATACACGAAGAGCGAGT
>CAYSEX010000100.1:0-4326 GCA_964430305.1 uncultured Chryseobacterium sp. | reverse complement strand
GTAGTTGCTGCAGCATCATAATTACATGCGCTTGGGTTGGTACATCCTGCAATGGCCGGAACGTTTTCTGTCATGGTGAAACAACCTGACCAATCAACTGTGTTATCATATGTTCCTGTTATTACTCCGTTTGAGAGTATACCTGAGTAAATAGTAATATAATTGTAGAAACCAAGAGTGAAGTTATTCTCACATAAAGTCCATGGTCCCGATTCGCCTGCACTATTGAACCAAGTACCGTTTGGATTAAACGTTATTGTTAGATCGAATGGAGTAGCCGAACAATTTTGTTGAACTGTCCATGTCCAAGTATTCAAGGTTAAATCAGCTCCAGGAGCTAAACCATTATCTATGAGTCCATCACAATTGTCATCAATAGAATTACAAACTTCCGTAGCCGCTGTATTCACAGCACTATTTGTATCGTCACAGTCTGTATTGTTTGTTACATAACCTGCTTGTAAGCTACATAAAGCTGTTGGAACTGATGTTCCAAATCCGTCACCGTCTGCATCTGCGAAATAGTCTACTGCAAACGTACATGAACCATTATCAGTAGTTGCTGCAGCATCATAATTACATGCGCTTGGGTTGGTACATCCTGCAATGGCCGGAACGTTTTCTGTCATGGTGAAACAACCTGACCAATCAACTGTGTTATCATATGTTCCTGTTATTACTCCGTTTGAGAGTATACCTGAGTAAATAGTAATATAATTGTAGAAACCAAGAGTGAAGTTATTCTCACATAAAGTCCATGGTCCCGATTCGCCTGCACTATTGAACCAAGTACCGTTTGGATTAAACGTTATTGTTAGATCGAATGGAGTAGCCGAACAATTTTGTTGAACTGTCCATGTCCAAGTATTCAAGGTTAAATCAGCTCCAGGAGCTAAACCATTATCTATGAGTCCATCACAATTGTCATCAATAGAATTACAAACTTCCGTAGCCGCTGTATTCACAGCACTATTTGTATCGTCACAGTCTGTATTGTTTGTTACATAACCTGCCTGTAAGCTACATAAAGCTGTTGGAACCGATGATCCAAATCCGTCACCGTCTGCATCTGCGTAGTAATCAGAACCATAAACACATGACCCGTCATTGGTATTTGCTGCAGCATCATAGTTACAAGCTGTTGCATCTGTACAACCTAAAACCTCACAGTTTTCATCAACCTGTGTGTTACAGTTGTCGTCAATTGAATTGAAACAAATTTCTGTTGCTGCTGAGTTGATTGCATTGTTCGAATCATCACAATCTGTATTGTCAGCAATCATTCCAGCAGGCTGTGAGCATGCGTTGGTTGCTGAACCAGCTCCATATCCATCGCCATCTAAATCAACATAGTAATCTACGAAGGTTAATCCTTCGTCGATCTGGCTGTTACAGTTGTCATCACTTGCATTACAAACCTCTGTTGCGCCTGGGTTAACTGATGGGTTGAAATCCTCACAATCACCACCCTGTACGATATATGATGGGTTTGGAGGGAAGCAAGCATCTGTACTATTCGATCCACCAAATCCGTCAAAATCCATATCTTGATAGTATGTAGTTAATACTACTCCGTCATCTGCGATACCATCACAATCATCGTCATTCGCGTTGCAGATTTCTATAGCTCCTGGATTAACAGTTGAGTTTAAATCATTACAATCGTCGTTGTTTGAAACATACCCAGCTGGTTGCGCACATGCTTGAAGACCTACAAAGTTTGCAATGCCATTGAAGTTAGTAATTGTTAATGTTGCTTGACCTAAAATATTATCTTCAGCAACTACACTAAACCCAAAAATGGAACCTGCAGTCACTGCAACACTTACACTGCCGTTTTGGCTATCAGCTCCTTGATCATCTGTCAATTGAACCGGTACACCATTGATATAGTAAGCAGGGTCGTAACCGGGACCATCTACATCTGTTGTTACATATGACCAATCGAATGTATAGGTGCCATCTGCGGGAACAGTAAACGAAGCTGCTCCTTCAACGTTCATTGAACCGTCTGGATTTGCAATGTTACTTCCGTTAATTACCAAACCATCAGCTGTAAATACAACAGAGGATGTACCTTGAGTTGTTAATCCAGGATAAGATCCATATCCGTCCCCATCTGCATCTACATAATAGGTACTTGGATATGCACATGACCCATCATTGGTATTCGCTGCAGCATCATAGTTACAAGCTGTTGCATCTGTACAACCAAAGATTGGGCAGTTCTCATCTGCAACTCCACTGCAGTTATCGTCCACTCCGTTGATGCAAATTTCAGAAGCACCAGGATTGGTAGTGAATACCGCATCATCACAGTCAATGTTGTTATTTACATATCCCGCTGGCTGAGTACATGCATAAACCGCTTCTCCACCATTACCTGTGCTGTAGGTAAACAAGTACGACGTATTTGTCAATGAAATAGGTGGGGTCAATTGACCAATACCTGCTGCTAAAGTACCCTGTTGATTTTCAACACCAACGGTCACGAAGTTACTAGCATGATTCAAATAAGAAATATTTAATTGTATTTGACCATTCTCAAAAATAACCATTTGACCAGTCATGATGTCAGACGCGGAAGGATCACAGCATCTCGGAACAGAATTATATTGCACCACCAATCTGTTTGGTGATGTTAAATTATAATAAGTAACTAAACCAGTTGTGTATGGATACCAATCGCTTCTTCCCAAATAAATGGCATTGTCTATACCATCATATTGCGGAATTACTTGTCCAGAACAACAACCGTTGTTTCCTGTATTTTCAAAAGTTACATAACCGTTTGAGGTAATTGTTAAGTTGTTATAGGTTACACCATAAAATGAAAAATCAAAACCAATTGGAATATACTGAGTACAATCATCGCAAATTGGCCCCTGATTCACATTTGAAGGAGTCTCCATGGTGAAAGGTACGGACTGCATTGTATAGTTTCCTGAAATTCCAGCTTGGCTGTCACCGTATCCGTCTGCATCAGCGTCTGGATAATACAATGAGGCAAACGTACAAGAACCATCGTTTGAAGTAGCCGCAGGATTGTAGTTACAAGCGCTTGGATTAGTACAACCAGCAATGTTTGAAATTAACTCAAAATGTATACGTGATCCGTATTCACCTTCCTGTAACCTTACTTCAACCGTTGATGTTGCATCTAAGTTTAAGTTATAATAGTATTGAGAGCCTGCCCAGAATCCGCAGCATGCATAATTCATGATTTGATTGCCGTTCACAAATACGGAAGCAACATCATCCCACATATACAAAGCAAATGTGTAGTTTCCTGCTGGAAATCCTTGTCTCTTAATACTATATGCGTGATCATCGTATGTTACTGCACAGCCAGTGTAACCCGCAATATTCGATGGGGTATCACCTTCTGGAAATAACAATTCAGTATTAATATTCAAATTTGATCCAATATTCACGGAACCTCTGAATGTAGTAAAACCAGACCCGTTATATGCATACAAGTTCCATGAATCTTGAGGAAATACTGAAGGGTCGCCCACAGGATAGGTACAAGAACCATTATCAGTAGTTGCTGCAGCATCATAGTTACATGCGCTTGGGTTGGTGCATCCTGCAATGGCTGAAGAACCACCCATTGCCCAAGTCAACGCATTAGCCATTAACAACGCTCCATTTGTTGAAGCATCCCAAAAGTCAGAACGCGCATCAGATGATGGTGGATAAAAATTCAAATCTACTCTGCGAGCATTCATTGGACCCACATTTTCCTTGGTTGCTACCATCCAGCTTCCATCGTTATAGTATGCTTGGATGTTTGAATTTGCAGAGAACGTAGAACCTGTCATGTGATAACTTGAACTTCCTCCGAAAAACGTATTTACTCCAGACAAAATAGGATGAGTTGGCGTAGAAATAGAGCCAAGCGTTACAGGAGTATTATTCATACTGCCACCCGAAGCAATTCTGTAATTGTTAAAATTTCCTGCTAACGTGCCCCAATTATACTCAAACACACAATTGACAACTGCCCCGCCTTGGTCTATATAGGCAGCTAAATTATTACCTAATGTCGTAGGGTCATTTATTGCCCAATCTGTGAAATGCAAAACGGCATCGTAGGCTAACAAATCTGCAAGCGTTGGTGTAGCATTTTGCGTGTAAAAGTAGTTAACCGTTGTAAACTGACCTGTAGCTAAAAGTTTAGACTGAACATCTGTATTCCAATTTGGGTCTGTCGGCGCACCACATATGAGCACACTTTGCGACCACAAGTTAACAGTAAAAAGCACCAGCCCTAATGCTAGTAGACTTCGTAATAAACGTTTTTTCATTCGATTTTGAATAAGG
>CAYSEX010000099.1:0-4464 GCA_964430305.1 uncultured Chryseobacterium sp. | reverse complement strand
TTCAGTTCGAAGACGGCAGCATGAAAGCGCAGTTGGGCTTGCCCGATATGAAGTTACCGATCTTGTATGCCATGGCTTATCCACAGCGTGTGAAGACAGACTGGCCGCGTTTCAACTTCATGGATTATCCGCAGTTTACGTTTGAGCAGCCGCGCATGGAAGTGTTCCGTTGTTTGGGTCTTGCGTTCGAGGCATTGGAGCAGGGCGGCAATGCGCCATGCATTTTGAATGCAGCGAATGAAATTGCAGTGGCTCGATTCTTAAACGACGAAATTAAGTTCCTTCAAATCGCCGAGACCGTAGAGAAGACGCTTGAAAAAGCAGCCTTCATTTCGAAGCCTTCGTTGGAAGAATTAATAGCGAGTGATGCTGAGGCGAGGGGGATTGCGGGTGAGATTTTATTATAAACAATCGAATTCAAATAATATGGGAACGACTCTTCAAAACTCCACTATCTGTATTGAAAAACTGAATTTCGATTTAATTGGAAAAATCTCTTTAAAACTTCAAGATGGTCGAATAATTATTGTACCTCTGAAATATTTTCCAGAACTTCAAAAACTTTCGGTGGCCCAAAGAAAAAAGTATACCATTGTAGACGACAGGACAATCTTATTCAACTATTCAGATGCTGTCTATCATCTAGAAGATTTTATGGGTCTTGAAAATAAATGGAGAGAAAGATAATTTCGTGATTCAACTACGTTGAACACCCGGTATGAGCCTATGACAACATACCTTTATCAAGAGTAAATTTTACTCTCATTTATTTAACCGTCCCAAATCTCGTGCGGTGAATAGAGCTTTACTCTCCGTGAGTAGTGCCTCGGGTTTATAAAAAAATTTAAATAATGCTTGCGTATTTCGAAAAAAGATTAACTTTGTATCAACAGTACTCGCCACGCTTAAGTCCGAAAGGAATGCGTACCAGGGCGGGTCTTTTGCTTTTATATACTCTCCCAAATTATGATTTACGATAAAAAGTCACTTTTAATATCGGAACATATTCTCCAGCTTCGTGACCGAGGTCTCATAATTTCAAATGAGGAATTCGCCCAGCACTATCTCGAACATATCAGTTATTACAGACTTGCAGGCTATTGGTGGCCCATGCAAAGCGATAAAATCAATCACACATTCAAAGAAAATAGCAAATTCGAAGATGTAATTGCTCTTTACAATTTTGATAGGGAACTCCGAGTTCTGCTGTTTGATGTGATTGAGAAAATTGAAATCAGCTTAAGAACAAAACTTATTTATCATCTCTCTCACGAATTTGACCCATGGTGGTTTCAAAACACAAGCATTTTTCAGGACACAAAAGCTTTAATAGAAACTTTAGCAAACATTAATGAGGAAGTCACACGGTCAAAAGATGCATTTATTAAAGAGCACAAAAGTAAATATAAAGATGATTTGCGATTCCCTCCTGCCTGGAAAACTCTAGAACTAACAAGTTTTGGTTCCTTATCTAAATTATACGGAAATCTAAAAAATACCATTAAATCCAAAGACACAATTGCTTCTGAACTTGGTGCAGTTAACCATACTTATTTGCCAAGTTGGTTACAATCGATTGCTCAAATTAGAAATTATTGCGCGCATCACAGTCGGTTGTGGAATAAGAATTTGCCCGGCACTCCAAAGTTGCTTTCAAAACCTCCCTATAAATGGGTTAATGATGTTCCTAAAGATACCACAAGATTGTACCTGCATCTCTGCATTATGCGATACATGGTTAATATTATTGCACCCGAAAACTCCTTTTCAATTAAACTTCAAGAGTTGTTAATCAAATATCCATCAATTGATCCAAATGCCTTAGGAATGAAGTCTGACTGGAATAATGAACCCCTTTGGAAATAATATTCCTGCCGAACTTCAAGTCCCTTACCTCAACTCCGCCGAACACTCCGTCTGCAAGCCGTTTAAAATGCGTTGCATGCTTTTCTCTACAGCTTCATCTGTTAAGGTCTGCTGCTCGTCTTGCAAGATGAATTTCAAGGCATAACTCTTTTTTCCTTCCGGCAAATTTTTTCCTTCATAAACGTCAAACAACGATACATCTTTCAATAACTTTTTCTCTGCCTTAAACGCAGTTTTGCGAAGGGTTTCGAATGATGTTGGCTTGTTCACAAGCAAGGAAAGGTCACGACGCACCCAAGGGTATTTAGTCAACGGTTCGAAACTATTTTTCTGCTGCGCAGACGCTTTCTCCAATGCAGCGAATTCAAATTCAGCATAAAAAACGTCTTGCTGCACATCGCACGCATCAAGCAGTTCTTGTTTAACCTGACCACAGACACCCCAAACTTTTTTCTGATTCACGGCCTCTAATCCGTAAGCTAGTGCACCCTTTTCCCCCAATTCATTCCATTCCAATTGCTTTACACCTAGTGCATTCAAAACCAATTCAACTTTCGATCGAAGTTGAATGAGCGTATTTTTTTCTGTAGTGCGATTCCAAGATTCCGGATATTGATCGCCCACCATCCAAATGGCGAGCTTGCGTTTTTCAGCGTATCCATTCTCCGTTTTTCTATATTCTTTTCCAATTTCAAACAGTCTTAAGTTGCTAGCTCGGTGTTTTTCATTTAAGGCAATGCTTTCTAATCCGCCAAAAATGAGGCTTGAACGCATGTGCGAAAGATCTTTACTCAGCGGGTTCATTAGTGATACACTTTCCACCTGAAACAACGCATCGAAAGATTCGGCATAGGTGCTTTTCACCAACGACATGGACATGATTTCAGAGAAACCTTGTGCGGCTAATAACTGAGCTACCTGATACTGCAAGTTTTCTGTTTTGCCTTTGCTGTTCAAAGAGAGTTTCATGCGCGAAGGCACTTCAATCTTATCATATCCGTAAATGCGTAAAATCTCTTCTACCACATCAGCTGGTCGGGTGACCTCAACCCGGTTATAAGGAGCTTTTATTTTCCAAGCATTTTCAGAAGATTCAACTTCAAAATCAAGATGTTGCAAAATTTGAGTAACAACAGGGGCCGGAATTTGAATCCCCGTAAGTTGTTCCAGGTATTGTGCAGTTAGTGTTATTTCGGTCTTGAGAATAGTTTGAGGGTATGCTTCTGTATATCCACCAATTTGCGCATTGGGCGCTATTTCTGAAACAAGTTGTGCCAGTCGTTTCAACGCCGTAGTTACAGCATCAACACCGGTACCGCGCTCGAATCGGAAACTACTATCAGAGTGAATACCAAATTTCTTGGCTGTTTTCCGCACGCGAACCGCATTGAAACATGCGCTTTCGAAAATGAGGTGGTTGTCTTCAGATTGCACTCCTGCCTCTAAACCACCCATTACACCTGCAATGCAAAGGGGTGAGTGGTCTGAGGCAATTACCACATCGGTATCGGTAATTTTTCTCTCTAATCCGTCGAGTGTTTTGAATGTTTCATCTTTTCCGTTCCGAATGTGAATGGTCTTCGATTCGAAATCGGCAGCGCGAAAGACATGCATGGGTTGACCCAGTTCATGTTGAATGAAATTGGTAAGGTCAACGGCAAGGTTAATGGGTTTTACGCCAATGACAACCAGTATTTCCTTCATCCAATCGGGTGTGGGTTGATTTGCAAGTCCTGAAATTTCAAGACAGGCATATCGGGCGCACGCCGTTTCGTTTTCTAGTTGAATGGACCATCCGTTTGTCTCGGTGGGCAGGGTGTGGAAGGAAGGAAGAAGAAGTGTTTTTTGATTTTCAGCATGTTCAACATTCCAAGAAGCAATGAAGTCGCGAGCCACTCCCAGGTGAGAAAGGGCGTCTGTTCGGTTGGGTGTTATACCGATTTCGAGCAGTTGGTCGCTTTCAATGTTTAACGCTTGAGCGGCGGGGGTTCCAACTTGTGTTTCAGCGGGAAGAATAAGAATACCGTCATGCGACTGACCAAGTCCTAATTCATCTTCAGCGCAGATCATACCATGCGATTCCGCACCTCTAATTTTACTTTTTTTAATTGCGAAAGGTTCTCCTTCTGTTGGGTACAGTGTTGAACCTACTGTTGCTACAAGCACTTTTTGTCCGGCGGCTACATTGGGTGCGCCGCACACGATTTGTACCGGTTGTTCAGAACCGAGATCAACTTGGGTAATGGAGAGTCGGTCGGCATCGGGGTGTTTTTCACATGCTAGAACGTGTCCCACCACCACACCTTTCAGACCGCCGGGAATTTTTTCTATGGTTTCAATACCTTCTACTTCTAGGCCTGTGCGTGTGAGTATTTCTGCCACGTGTTCAGGCGAAGGGGTGTCTGGAATAAATTGACGAAGTAGTTGATACGAAATTTTCATGCACTTGAATTTGTTACAAAAATACACCTTCGTTTTCGTACTTTTGCAAACGTTCTTTATCGGGATGTAGCTCAGTTGGTAGAGTACACGTCTGGGGGGCGTGTGGTCGCAGGTTCAAGTCCTGTCATCCCGACTTAATTTTTCAAAAACCCTTGA
>CAYSEX010000098.1:0-4676 GCA_964430305.1 uncultured Chryseobacterium sp. | reverse complement strand
CAAAGATATGCCCCACAACCTTGGTTATCTTCGTTCAATGAAATTAATTCGTGGACACATCGTTTTTTTTCTCTTTCTTTTCTCCATTACACCTGTTGTTAATGGTCAGCCTGGCGGCGGCGGTGGAGCTCAATTCAAGACATTCATTGCCAGTGGAAAAAGGTTGAGTTCTGAGGAAGTGAAAAACGAAGCTCAAGAATATAAATTAAGTTCCTTTCACACGGGAAATGTGTTGAATCAATATCCTTGTGATGGGCATGTTCCCCCGCCTGAGATTTTCTTTGAAGAAACGCTTTTAGATCAGTACAGAACTGAGACACGTCACCAGAATACGCGCTGGGTTTGGATTCATGCATCAGATACCATGACCATTGATTTTCTAAGTGTTTTGCCTGAAAATGGGGCAGGACACATAGAGTATTTTGATACGCTTGAATTTCAAAAAGGATATTTCTCTCTTTCATTGGGACAATTGAATGAGGAGCGAATTTGGAATGGTTTCACTAAAAAGAATAAGCCGTTTTGGATTCAGAAGGGCCTTGCCGTTGAAAATCAAAAGTTGCCAAGCCCGTTGCGTTTGGAGTTTTCGTATTTCAGTAACGAAACAACTGATGCTTTGTCGAGGAAGAAATATATTGAAGCTCGCCAATTGCTTGAAACTTCTGAGTCATACACCACAACCAAAGAAACGCGCGCTGCGTGGTTGCTGCAAGCAGCTCAATGGGCTCATGAAACGGGTGACTCAGAATTGGCATTGTCTCACATAGAAGAACGTAAAGCGTTGGTCACAGATGAACGCAATGACTATTGGTTTCGTACCCTTTTGGTGGCTTTAGATAGAAACGCTGAGGCTTTGAAGTACTATGAAAAGGGAAGGTCAATGTTGGACCCGTATTTCGATATGGAAGTGGCGTTGTTCAAGGAAGAGAAATTGAATGATACTGAAGGCGCATTGGAAATATTGCAACGCCAATACAACGCCATTCCAGTGAATCATTTAACGGATAGACCTATGGGTACTTCAGAGTATGCAGCACTTTTTTATACCATTGGAAAGGTTTGCTTGCATCGGTCAGAGCATGACAAGAAAGAGCAGGAGTATTGGAGAGAACGCGGGTTACACTATTTGTTGTTGGCGGCTCAATTCAATTTAGGAAGTGGATTTACTTCCCGTTACAATGAACAGCCGGAATTCAAGATGTACAGGCACCATTGGCAAATGCAATTGTGTTATGCTTTTTCCATGATATACAACGGTCCGTATATGGGGTGGGGTGAAGAAACTAAAAATCAATTTTTGGGTGCCATTGAATATGCCGATGAAGTCATAAAAAAGCAGCCGAACAATTTGTTGGCTCATTATGCCAAAGCCTATGCGGCTTATTTGAATAAATCGTATTCCATGTGTGAGTCTGAAATTGAAATAGTGCTGAATGCAGATCCTACAAATCCAAGGGGAATATTAATTAAACTCATGTTGCTAGGTCATCAAGGAAAAATAATGGAGGCCAATGAGCTTCGTGAATATTATCACACGTTGAAACATAAGCCTTTGATTCCTGTTTGGAGGTAAATGAATTAAATTTGCTGCATGGATTTTCTTCCGAGTCAAGACATAACCCCAAAGCGAGGACAAGTGCTGTTGTCTGAACCCTATATCAGTGATACTTTTTTTCACAGAACGGTGGTTTTTTTGTGTGAAAACAACGCCGAAGGTTCATTCGGTTTTGTATTGAATAATTACGTTGATTTACCCATTCATAAGGTGATTGCGAATTTCCCTGAATTTCCGGGTCGCATTAGTTTGGGTGGTCCCGTAAAAAATGAGTCGTTGTTCTACATTCACACCTTGGGAGAAATTGTAAAAGGCAGCACGCGTGTCATGCCGGGCATCTGGTACGGTGGAGAATTTGACGATATCAAAGCATTGATTGATAACAATACGCTTCCACCCAATTCATTGCGTTTTTTCATTGGCTACAGCGGTTGGGGTGCCAAGCAATTGCAGGAAGAGATTCAGTCGAAATCGTGGTTCGTAGCCAACATTGCTGCAAAGGATATCATGAATTCATCTGAAAATAATTTATGGCAGGAAATCATGAAGAAATTGGGTGCAAAGGGCGACGTGGTTTCTAAGTTTCCAGAAAACCCCAATTTGAATTAGTCTTTTTTACAAAGCTTCCTGAATTCGCAATAGCTGCATAGTTTACTGTCTATCATGGGGAAATGGTCTATTCCACGCGGAATGTTTTGATCTACATTGCTGCAGAGTTGTTTCATTTCATTTGATTCATTCCGCACAGTTTCTTCAAATTGTACAATGTCTTCTGTTGTGATGTTTGGAATGACCTCAGCATAATCTTCCTTCAGATAAGAAAGAATGGGTATTACGTTCTCGAATTGATTTTGAAAATGATATTGGGCAAAGAGGGAATACCCGATCAATTGTTTGCGATGCTTTTCTTCCTCGGCTTTTCCTGTTTTCCAGTCGAGAATAAAAACGTCTTTTCCAACCGGAAGCATAAAATCAACCTTGCAGTAGGCCTTCATTTCACCAATTCTGGTTTCTCCGAATCCGCCCGGTTCAATGATCCATTGCAGTTTCGATTCTTCAGGAAGTTCACACAGCCATTGGTATCTGTCTGTGGCTAAGAATTTCATGACCATTTCAAAAATGCGTTCAGTAAATTCTGCCTCCGTTAATATGGGCTTGGTTTGGTAGTAGGTTTCAATGAACTGATATTTTTTACAGTATTCTGAAAGGCGCTGTGCAATGAATGATTTTAACTTTTCAGCATGAATTGTCTCCGTACTTTTTTGCAATCGTTTCAGCAAGGTTTCAATAACATCATGAACCAAACTGCCAATGGTTAAGGCTTCTGACGTAAGATTTTTCAGTTCTTTGATTTCTTCTTCAGAGTATTCAGCATCGAATTTCGGATAGTAGGAATAGAAATACTTGCGTTTGCAGGTTGAAAACGTGTCGTAACGGCTAACAGACCAACCGAGAATGGGCGTAAAAGGGAATTTTTTAATCATGCGATTCAATTGAGCCATGAAGAAATAAATTCCTTCAACACCAAACGCACTTGTTGAAAACTAAACTTTCAATCCGAAAGAATTGTTGAGCAAAATCTATTTCAGCTTTGCTTCCAAGGCAGGTTTGTCAATGAATCCAACGTTCGACCACACGCTTGTACCGTTTTTGTAATACATGAGGGTGGGAAGAGCTGAAACCTGCAGTGCGGCTGCTAGATCGGGGTTTTTGTCTACGTCAATGGTAAGCAAGGTAATGTTGGCGTTGCTTTTCACAATTTCTTCTAAGATGGGGTGTAGTTTCTTACATGGGGCGCACCATTCTGCGCTAAAGTCAACGAGTACATTTCCGCTAGCTACTTTGGATTGAAAGTCAGCCAGGGTCATTCCGCCTGAGGTTGCTGCGCCTTTTTCTACAGGAAGACCGGCAGCTTTCCATTTGAGAATGCCACCATCTAATTCTGTGACCGTGTATCCGTTTTCACGAAGAAACTTCGCGGCGGCAGAGCTGCGTCCGCCAGAAAGGCAATAGATTAAGATCGGGGTTGATTTGTCAATGGCATCTATTCTTCGTTGAAAATCGGGGCTTTTCCAAGGAGCGAGTAGGGCGCCTTTGATGTATTCTTGTTTGAATTCTTCTTCTGTTCTAACATCGAGCACTACCGCGTTTGGCGTGTTTTGTATGAGTTCGTTGAATTTCTTAGCATCGACTACGGGATTCCCATTTTCGTTTGAATTGTTTCCGCAGGCAGAGATTGCGAGTGCGAGGCTGAAGAGGAAGAATATTTTTTTCATGCTGCGAATTTACAGGAGTGATGTGAATGAAGTGTGATACAGGTTACTTATTGAATTCACCGTATGCGTTCCACAGGGCTTCGCGTTTAGGCGCTCTGGCTAGGATGGGCGAGATGGCAAGGGCGGTGCCCAGGGCAATAACCGGAGTGAATTCCAGCTGATTGTTTTTAAGCGATTCATAGGCAATGAGACCAATGCCTGCGGTGGTGAGTAAAATTTGAATGCGACTTAATTTTCGGTAGTGGTTAATGTACCAATTGGCTTCGGTGTTGCCGCCCATGTCGCGGATCATGTTTTTGTAGTTTGCGGCATAGACGGGGCCTTGACCAATGTTGTAATAGTCGAATCGTTTACCAGAGGCTAGAAGTTTGTTGATGCCTTTCATGCCCGGGTATACCTTCAGGGTATCTCCGCTGTATATGCCGAAAGGTATTTCTTCGAAGGCGTTTGCTCGACCGGTTTTAATGCGCAGTGCGTAGTGTTCGGTGTCGTTTCCGTGAATTTTATTGAGGTTAGCAAATGTGCCGTTGTTGTTACGAATAAATGCTACATCGTTGGCATTGAATCGTTGTTCATTCAGGGTGAAGTAAGCGCTTTGCGCAATGGGGGTATCGTAGGAGAGGTGTTTCCCTCCGAGGCTATCACCGGCGTGTGTGATAAGAAAATGTTGACAGAATAGGGGTGAAGCGCAAAAAAAAGTTGCGATTAGGATATTGAATTTGAGTAGAAAAGGAAATTTCATTGTGGTGAAATTACTAAAACTCTTTTTCAAATAAAAAATAGATGTATATTTGCCGCGGAGAGATGGCAGAGTGGTCGATTGCGGCAGTCTTGAAAACTGTTGA
>CAYSEX010000097.1:0-4754 GCA_964430305.1 uncultured Chryseobacterium sp. | reverse complement strand
TATGCGAATGCAAAGACGGATTGGGTAATTCGAAATTCCGAGTTTCCGAATTTCGCATCATTCGGCGGTTGTGATGGTCCTCAGGCGAATTATGATGTATCACGTGATTTTTTAGTCGGTAATATGCGTGGAAATCAATTTCATATTTCAACCGTTGCTTCCTATGGTATTGCCGGAAATTATTGTTCAGAGTGCCTTTGGGGAAATTGTATTCACCCCCGAATTCCGTTTTCATGCGGCACCAATGGAGAAAGTAAAAGAAGAGTTAAAGTTGGATTCACCTCTAGCTTATCGCTTACCCCAGATTATGGGCTTTCAACACAAACTGTTGTTTCTGAATTAAAGCCAATAGACCCTTGTCAACTCACATTTTTAAAAATTGACATGACCCAAGAAGTTATGAATGCCATTCGTCCTTCGTTGGTTGATGGGGCTAAATACATGGATGAACAAGCCAAACAAACTCAATTTAAGAATCAAGCTCAAGAGGCTTGGAACCAACTTTGGACACCTCTGTATATTGAGGGATATGGTTATTTAAGTATGAATCCAACATCATTAAGTGTAAGTGAAATGAGTGGAGAGAACCTTACTCTCCGATTCAATTTGGGAATAGAGGCCAATCCTATTTTTAAAACAACAAATGATGCCGCAGTTATTCCACCACTACCCCAACTGAAAACTCAAAATGGAAGTAAAAATGAATTTGTTTTCAATCTCCCTATTGAAAGTGATTACAACTCCCTAACTGCTGCATTAACAACAAATTTCAAAGGCAAAAAATTTGAATCTGATGATAAAAAACAATCGATATTGGTTCATGAAATTCGTGTTGAAGGTCAGGGCAATTCAACCCTCGTACTCACGATGCTGTGCGACCTTAAAATGGGATTTAAAAAATTCAAAAATGCCACCTTGTACTTTACCATGACCCCCGCATTTAATGAAGCAAGCCAAATAGTGGAACTACAAAATGTAAAACTTGAATCAGATCGAGGCCATTTGCTATTAAAAACGGGCATGGATCTTTTCCAAAAAACCATTTGTTCTAAAATTCAAGAAGCTGGAAAAATTGAACTAAAACCCATTCTAGAATCGAACAAGCTGAGTCTATCTCAACAGTTAAATAAAAATTTAACGGATGGAATTAGCATGCAGGGCAAGATAGATAAACTAAAGATTACTGGTATTTATCCCACTTCCAACCAGCTCATCATACATGCTCAAGCAACTGGTAAACTAGCTGTTCGATTTGATAACTACAGTCTCGATTAATTCTCAATTGCACTTACCTCTTTCATTGGCCGATTGTTCTTATAGGTATCATTGATGGCCAACATCAATCGATAAAGAACCGGCTCGTCAGATTCTGTAAGATTAATCTCAAAATGAGAATTTAGTCCCTGCATGGTTCCGCGAACATCTTTGAGCATCTCCAAATACGGACGCATTTCATTGAAATTACGCCCCATGTCTTTCATGAGTTCCGGGTATGCTTTGTAATCCAAATTCAAATAAAAGGTACCGGGCGCAGAGCTTGCGAATGATGCCAACTCAGCGTCCCAAGAATTTGAACTTTTTCCAAAAAATTCTTTACTAGAGACAAGTTCTAAGGATTCATTATCCATATTCATAAACATTGGAAGATCATTGCCACCGATGAAATAGTACCCATCACGTTTTTCCAGAGAGTCCAATGACCTACCCTCGGCAGACTCAATCATTTTTCGAACCGTTCCTTGATTTCTCACTCCAATTCGAATCTTAAATACAGGTAACATTTCATAGCTCGTGTCATTATAAGTAACAATAGGCGGTTCGTCTTGGGTATAAATATCCCAATTCTCGTAATCGTAATCCTCAATCACTTCGATGACTTGTTGTTCCTTCACTCCCATAAATGATATGCCCATTTGGCCTGAAAAAGCATCTGTTAATTCTTGACTGGTAATTCCCCACTCAGATATCATGGGTGACCAAATAGGTGCTAAATTTTGTAGCGCCAAATTAAATAAAACAAAGCCCTTTGGTGTTTCAGGCGAGTAAAGAGCCAACTCCTCTTCACTGATTCCATCCTCTCCTGTCATTTGCTTGGTTTCTTCATCAACACCCTCTTTCAAATAGATCTGAGACTCAAGTACAATTTGTTCATCGTCAAATATCACGGTTGTTCCTGCAGCTTCATAATCTTTATAACTTGCTGTGATTTCATTCATGTTCGACTCACCGAATGCATTGGATAATGACTCAGTCCATTCACTAATGGATTGATAATTTATGAAAACAGAAATATCGGCATCTAACGACTCCTGCTCCATAAACGCATCGTTGTTTAATGCACTCGCATCTTTTTCCTGATTGAACTGCGCCATGGCATCAATTACTAAAGATTCCCGATCCCCGAAATAAATCATTCCTACATTGTCATCCCATACCATAGCAACCTCTCGATCCAATTCCGCTGTAAAAATCTCGTTGCTCTCAGTAATTTTGGCATCTCCCTCGGTAATGTCATATAGGGTTGTTTTTAAATCCTTTGCATCTAAAACGCCGAATACAATTCCACCCATGAATTCTGAATCTTCATTTGAACCTTTGTTTGCACCAAAGACATAAACGTTTTGAAAAAAATTAAAACCAGAACCTTTCGGTTTTTCCAACATTTTCCCAAAGGTATCTCCCGCAGAACCATCCAATTCTTCCTTCATGTCTTTGAACATTTCAAGATTTTTCCATTCATCTAATTTGGCTTTGGAAGCCAATGACTTCAAATCAATCTTACCAATTACCATCGCATTCTGCGGAATACGCTTGATTAATTCTTTGTTGTTGGATAATGAAAGGTACCAAAAAAGGCCTGCAAGAGTGAGAACTCCTAGTGATGATCCTAAGATAATGAGTAGTTTTTTAGACATCGGTTTAGGTTTATTGTCCGAATATAAGGTTTAAAAAGGCAGAGTTCTCGTTCGATAGACATAATAATTTCACTTCATTGATTTTCTGAAATCCAATTTCATCGATAAAATGTTCAAACCAACACTACGCTAAACCATTAATTCACAGCTTTTTAATACTCTTTTATTGACTTTAATCAATAAAATTAATGAATTAGGAAAATTTAATTGTCAAATTCATGAACCAAATAGAAAAACATGTGTTTAACCTTTATAATAAAACTTTAAACAAATGAAAAGAATCTTATTTTCTCTCGGTCTTCTGTTCGGATTGGGCTCAATGCAAGCACAAACCGCCTTTGACATTATTCAAAATTCACCTAATCACAACACATTAGAGGCGGCTGTCATTGCTGCTGGATTAGACGTAGCTTTAGCAACAGAAAATCCAATAACCGTATTTGCTCCAACTGATGACGCTTTCGCTGCGCTTCCAGCTGGTACAGTTGATGCTCTGTTGAACGATATTCCAACACTAACAGATATTCTACTCTATCACGTAGTACCTGCAAATGTTCTTTCAACCAGTTTAGTTGACGGTCAAACGGCTCCAACATTAAACGGATCTAACATCAACGTGACTATAAACGCAAACGGTGTTTTTATCAATGCTACCAATCAAGTGATTGCAGCTGATGTCATTGCAACCAATGGCGTAGTGCATGTTGTTGATGGTGTACTTCTTCCTCCTCCGGTGTTAAACACTACCGTTTGGGATATTATTCAAAATTCACCAGATCACAACACCCTTGAGGTTGCTGTTGGACTAGCTGGTCTAGATGGCACCCTTGATGGTCCTGGCACATTCACAGTATTTGCTCCAACTGATGCGGCTTTCACAGCATTGCCATCTCCAATACTTGATGCCGTATTGGCTGACCCTGCTCTTTTAACATTCATTTTAACCTATCACGTTGCTCCAGTAACTGCATTGTCTACAGGTTTGTCTGATGGTATGATGGTTACTACCCTTGCAGGATTAGACGTAACCGTAACTATTGCAAATGGTAACGTGTTTATTAACCAAGCTCAAGTGACTGTTGCAGACATTGTAACTGACAACGGTGTTGTTCACGTAATTGATGCAATCATTGCTCCTGGCATCATTGCAAATAATGTTTGGGATATTATCGAAAGCTCACCGGCTCACACTGTTCTTGAAACAGCCATTGTTGCAGCTGGTCTTCAAAGCACATTAGAAAATAACTACTTCTATACCGTTTTTGCTCCAACAGATGCTGCGTTCGCTGCTTTACCAGCAGGAACTGTAGAATCTTTAATTGCTGACCCTGTAGCTTTATCGAACGTATTATTATATCACGTAGCGCCAGGAGCGGTAGCAGCATCAGATTTAGTAGATGGACAAGAAATCACAATGGCTCAAGGTCAAACAACTACTATCTCCTTGAACATGGGAGCTATGATTAACACAGCTAATATTGTTGCAACGGATTTGAACGCTTGGAACGGAGTAGTTCACGTAATCGATGCTGTACTACTTCCACCCGCTTCTGTTGAAGGTCTTGCAGCTATGTCTTTAAGCGCTTACCCAAATCCTTGTGAAAACAATATCATTGTTGAAAAGGAAATTAACGGAAGCGAATCATTCAGAATCTACAGTATAGCTGGTCAAATAATTCAAGAAGGAACGCTAACGAGCAATGTTACTTCATTGAATGTTGAGAATCTTTCTTCTGGTATGTATACCATTGTGTGCGCAGACGGAAGTCGCTTGAATTTCATGAAAAAATAAGGTTAGTTTAGTTGGTTAGAATAAAAAAGAGTGGCGAGGCCACTCTT
>CAYSEX010000096.1:0-4830 GCA_964430305.1 uncultured Chryseobacterium sp. | reverse complement strand
ATGATGGTGTTTTTTGCAAGTTCATTGATTCAACTTTCCATTAAAAAACAATTCATGGCACTTTTACCGGGTATGCGGGTAGGTGCTGTAGTAACATTGGTTTCTTTTTTAATGAAATACGTTTCAGATCGCATGCATTCTCCAATTTGGATTGCCTTGGTTCTTGGTGGTCTTGGTGTGGCATGTAGTGGATTGGCATTGGCGTATTTTAGACCGCTGTGGTTGGGTGAGCGAAGTATAAATCCTTTGTTTGTAATTCCTGAAAGAGTGCGAAAAATTCCGTTTCTTCGCAAAGTTTATGAAGCATTTGATGAAGAGTAATTGGTTTTCTTTTGGCGTAATCCTCGTGTTGTGCTTAATCTCACATACGGCAGTTGCACAAAGCAAATTAACCATCTCGGCTCCTGACTCACTTGCTTTTACACTTTTTCTTGATGGTGCACAAATGAATAATCAGGCGTTTAGTCAATTGTCCATATTTGAAGTGGGTGCGGGGAAGCATGAACTTAAAATAAAAGTGGCAAAGCTTGAAGGCGTATTTCAAATGAATACAAAGAAATTGGTACATCACCAATTTCAATTAACGTTGGCAAATAATCTTTTGCAATTATTACCTGTAGGCGAATCGAAATTGCAAGTAAGCCAATTTCAAATTGTTTCTTCAGAACCAAGTCCGGAAAAAGTATACGGAGGTTTGAAAGGGTGTGAACAAGCATTGTCATTAATTGATTTTGAAACGGAAGTTGAAAAGTTGAAGGCCATGCCATTTGACTCTCAAAGAAAGCAAGCGTTAAAAGATTTGTGTCGCGACAAATGTCTGAGTGCAGATCAGGTGGTATCCTGCTTGAAATTGTTAGAACTTGAAGAGAATAGATTGGATGCCATGATAGATGTGGTTTCTCGGATTTTTGATGTTGAGAACGCAAGACAAATGTTAGATCTACTTTACCTAGACGGTAACAAAATATTGTTAGATAAGCATATTACACAAATCAAACAAAACTCAGTGAATCAACCGTAATTTTGAATTATGAAAAAAGTACACAATTTCAGCGCAGGTCCCTGCATTCTTCCATCATCAGTTATTGAAGGTTCAGCAGAGGCCATTCGAGAGTTCGATGGCATGGGGCTGTCGTTAATCGAAATTTCGCATCGCAGCAAAAATTTCGAGCGCGTCATGGATGAAGCGCGTCAATTGGTTAAAGATATTCTTCACCTTGAAGATCGTTATGAGGTTCTCTTTCTGCAAGGAGGAGCGACCCTTGGTTTTTACATGGTTCCGTTGAATATTTTACCAGAAGGTGGAAAGGCCGCGTATGCAAATACAGGCGTGTGGGCAAGCGGTGCAATTAAAGAAGCGAAGTTGGTGGGTAACATAGATGTTGTGACCGACTCCTCTGATAAAAATCACAGTTATATTCCTGAGTTGCCTGCACTCGAGGGATATGATTATTTTCATTATACCTCCAACAACACCATATACGGAACGCAATATCAGAATACACCAAAGGTGAATGTTCCTTTGGTTTGTGACATGTCATCTGATATTTTTTCGAAAGAATTCAATGCAAATGATTTTTCATTGATTTATGCGGGTGCTCAAAAAAATATGGGTCCCGCTGGTGCAACATTGTATATTGTTGATAAAGAAATGTTGGGTGAAACAGGAAGGAAACTACCATCATACTTAGACCTCGCCTCTCACATTTCAAAGGATAGTATGGCCAACACGCCTCCCGTTTTCTCAGTATATTCCAGTATGCTTATGTTGCGTTGGATTAAAGAAAATGGAGGGCTAAAGGGAATGGAAATTCACAACCGAGCCAAGCAGGAATTGTTTTATGCAGAATTAGACAGAAACAGCATGTTTCACGGGCATAGTGTTCCTGAAAACCGTTCATGGATGAATCCTACTTTCAGATTGAACAATGAAGATTTAGCAGCAACCTTTGATGCCATGTGGAAGGAAGCAGGTATAAGCGGAATTGCCGGACACCGCAGCGTTGGCGGATACAGAGCCTCAATGTACAATGCATTGCCCTTAGAAAGTGTGCAAGTTTTGGTTGATGTTATGAAAGAATTCGAACGTAAAAACGGATAATATGAAGGTATTAGCAAATGATGGAATAGATTCCAAAGGAAAAGCAGCTATTGAATCATTGGGTATAACAGTTCTGACAGATAAAGTGCCACAAGATGAACTAGCTTCCTTCATAAATGAGCATGCAATAGTGGGGTTGTTGGTTCGAAGCGCCACAACGGTGCGTCAGCCATTAATCGATGCTTGCCCATCACTGAAATTCATTGGAAGAGGTGGAGTAGGTATAGACAACATTGATGCAGCATACGCCAGAGAAAAAGGTGTTGAAGTTTTCAATACGCCTGCCAGCAGCAGTGCAAGTGTAGCAGAACTGGTTATGGCCATGATTTTTGCTTCAAATAGATTTTTGTACCAGGCTGGAGGATCAATGCCACTGAGTGGACATGAGTCATTTGAATCTCTGAAGAAAAGTTATGGCAAGGGTACAGAGGTACGAGGGAAGACCATAGGTATAATTGGCTTTGGTCGAATTGGTCAATCTTTAGCTGAATATGCCTTAGGTTGCGGAATGCGTGTGTTGTTTTTTGATCGATCAAAAACAAGTCAGTCCATTGCGTTGCATATTCAGAATCAAAAATTGGAAATGGAATTACAGGTGTCCTCATTTGAAGAGCTTGTTTCTACTAGTGATTTTATTTCGTTGCATGTTCCAAAGCAACCGAATGGTGATTCGGTAATAGGAAAGAATGAGCTTGGCATGATGAAAAAAAATGCAGTAATCATCAACACAAGCAGAGGTGGAACCGTAAATGAATTGGAATTGTTAGAAGCCTTAAATAATAATGTAATTGCGGGGGCATGTCTCGACGTTTACGAAAATGAACCTAGGCCAAATGTAGATTTGCTTAAACATTCTAAAATAATTTCCACCCCACACATTGGTGCGGCAACTGCTGAGGCGCAAGAGCGAATTGGATTGGAAATAGCGGAGAATATTCAACGCATAATGAAGTTGTAGTTGTATGAAGTTTGTGCCGTTTAAAGCAACAGTGCCAGTAGCAGATAAAGTGCATCTTGTTGCTTCGCGCTCTTATGTGTCGTATTCGAAAGAAGATCTTACGCGCAAATTGGCAGAGAACCCATTTACCTTCTTACATATCATTCATCCCGATGTAAACGGAGACTACTCCGGAAGAAGATTGGATTACTTTGCAGAGGTTCGTAAAACCTATTTGAAATTTTTGGAAGAAGGCGTTTTTCAAGAGGTTGACCAAGATTCATTTTACATATACAAGCAGGAAACAGCCTTGTTTTCATTTTTCGGTGTCATTGGTGGGGTAGATGTTACGGATTATAAGGAGGGGAAAATTAAAGTGCATGAGCAAACCTTGCATGCGCGTGAAGGCCGATTTACAGATTACCTTGAAGTGACAGGAATCAATGCTGAGCCAGTCTTACTAGTTAGCCAGTCTTCATCATTAGAAGATGTCATGCTTCAATGCATGCAGCATGCACCGGCCTTTTGCTTTACAACTACAGACAGAGTAAAGCATACGTTATGGCAAGTTTCTGATGCGCAATATTTGTCTATCATACAAGGTGACTTTGAGAAAACAAGCGATTTGTATATTGCCGATGGTCACCACAGAAGCGCTAGCAGTGTCGCACTTTTTGACCGTATGAAAGAACGGGGAGGGGTTCAAGGTGCATACAATCATTTCATGGCGCTCGTATTGCCAGCGAACCAGTTGAAAATTTTTGGTTTTCATCGATTGGTGAAATTTTCCAACCTGAATCCAAGTCAACTTAAGTCATATCTCTCTGAAAAGGGAACATTAACAACCTGTGAAACTTCACCAAGTTTACAAAGCAATTCAATTGGTATTTATACCAAAGACCAGTGGTGGAAGTTGGAGTTCAATGCTGAAGGAACTCTAGACACCGAATGGCTCTCGAAACATGTGTTGAGAGATTATTTCCAGATTGAAGATGAGCGACATGACAAACGAATGTCATACGCTGAAGGGGTGGTTTCAGCAGAACAACTGATGGAGAAAGTGGATAGCGGTGAAGCAGATGTTCTTTTTTGTATCCACCCGATTGAAGTAACCACCATGATGCATGTGGCAGATGCCGGTCGCACACTGCCGCCTAAATCAACATACATCTTGCCTAAGCTAAGAAGCGGTTTGGTTATCTATTCCATGAAAGATGCGAAGTAGAATTGAAGAGAATATTTTTCATTTAAGAAGTGAGTTGCCACCACATGTGGAGCTCATAGCAGTTTCTAAAACGAAACCAGTACCTATGCTCATTGAGGCATATGAAGCGGGGCAAAGACATTTTGGAGAAAATTATGTTCAAGAATTGTGTGATAAACAGGCGCAACTTCCTGCAGACATTCAATGGCATTTCATTGGGCCTCTTCAAAGCAATAAGGTAAAGTACATTGCACCTTTTGTTCATCTTATTCATGGAGTGGCTAGTATCTCCACATTACGTGAAATGAACAAGCAAGGTCAGAAATTAAATAAAAGAATAGCAGGGCTTATTCAAGTTCATGTAGCACAGGAAGACACGAAATCGGGTTTTGAAGCTCATGAATTATCAAGTGTGATGGAGGAAGTGAAAAATTTAGAATATGTGCAAATTCGGGGTTTAATGGCTATGGCTAGCTTTACTGAAAATGAATCGCAAGTTCGCAATGAGTTTCAAAAGGCATATGCTTTATTTTCCCAAATCAAAGAGACACAAGACGGTCATGTTTTCAATGTGCTCTCCATGGGTAT
>CAYSEX010000095.1:0-5491 GCA_964430305.1 uncultured Chryseobacterium sp. | reverse complement strand
GAAATTCGTGCAATGTCTTCAGCACTTGCCCTAAACTCCATGGCCACAACAGCCTCTGCTATCATATCCGCTGCTCGTGGACCTATCATGTGAACACCCAAAATCTCATCTGTCTGCTGATCAGCAAGAACTTTAATAACCCCGTCTGTATCCATACTTGCCCTTGCTCTTCCACTCGCCTTGAATGGAAATGACCCCACTTTATACGCCTTTCCTTCTGCCTTCAACTGCTCTTCTGTAAACCCAACGCTAGCAACCTCTGGCCAAGTATAAACCACTCCAGGTATTAAATTGTAATTGATGTGCGGCTTCTGTCCTGCAATCAATTCAGCCACATACGTACCCTCCTCCTCTGCCTTGTGAGCCAACATAGCCCCTTTCACCACATCGCCAATGGCATAAATATTTGCAACACTGGTTTGTAAATGACCATTGGTAACCACCCGTCCGCGCTCATCTACCTGAACTCCTGCCTTTTCCAAACCTAAATTTTCTGTATACGGCTTCCTTCCCACAGAAACCAAACAATAATCGCCTTCCAATACCACCTCTTCGCCTTTCGCATTGTCTGCCTTCACCACCACACCTTTTCCTTTCGCAGTAACCTCCTTCACCTTGTGCGACAGGTAAAATTCAAAACCAATGTTGGTCAATGACTTTTGCAATTCTTTCCCCATGGTCTTATCCATGGTGGGTATAATTCCGTCCATAAACTCAACCACACTCACCTTCGCGCCCAAACGTGCATATACACTTCCCAATTCCAATCCTATAACTCCACCGCCAATAACAACCAAATGCTTAGGCACCTCTGTCATATGCAACGCCTCTGTACTTGTAATGATGCGCTTTTTATCAATGGTAATAAATGGCAACGAAGCCGGCTTAGAACCCGTGGCTATGATAAAATTTTTCGAGGTAATCTCTGTGTTTCCCTGCTCGCTGGCCACGGTTAACGTTGTGCTTGATGTAAAGCTTCCGTGTCCGTGAACCACTGTAATTTTATTCTTCTTCATCAAGTACTCAATGCCCTTGGTGGTTTGATCCACTACCTCATTCTTGCGCTTAATCATTTGTCCCAAGTTCACCTTCGGTTTTGAACCCAATTCTATTCCATGTTGGTCAAAGGTGTGCACCGCTTGGTGATAATGCTCACTGGAATCTAACAATGCTTTTGAAGGAATACAACCCACATTCAAGCATGTACCTCCCAATGTTTTATAACGCTCTACTAAAGCCGTTTTCATGCCCAATTGTGCACAACGAATTGCAGCCACATAGCCCCCAGGACCGGCTCCAACAACTACCACATCAAAATTTTCCATAGTTCTTTATTTAAAATACTGATTCAAACTGGTTGCAAGACGAACCGCCTCATGCAATTGTGTAATTGGAATGCGTTCCTGCTTCATGCTATCTCTGTAACGAATGGTTACACAATTGTCTTCTAACGATTCATTGTCAATGGTCACACACAAAGGCGTTCCAATGGCATCTTGCCTGCGATAACGTCTACCAATGGCATCCTTATCATCATACTGCAAATTAAAATCTAGCTTCAACAAATCCACAACCTCTTTTGCTTTTTCAGGAAGCCCATCTTTCTTAACCAACGGCAAAACCGCCACCTTCACAGGAGCCAATCCTGCCGGTATACGCAGCACTGTGCGCTCACTTCCATCTTCTAATTTTTCTTCAACAAAAGACGAAGAGAGAACGGCTAAAAACATGCGGTCTAATCCTACCGATGTCTCAACCACATAAGGCACATAACTTTCATTCGTTTCCGGATCGAAGAAACGCAATTTCTTCCCACTAAACTCCTCGTGTTTTTTCAAATCGAAATCGGTACGTGAATGAATCCCCTCAAGTTCTTTAAAACCCATTGGGAAATCAAACTCAATATCGCAGGCCGCATTGGCGTAGTGCGCCAGTTTAATATGGTCATGGAATTTGTAATTCTCGTCTCCCAATCCTAGAGATTTGTGCCATTGAATGCGCGCATCTTTCCAGTAATTATACCACTCCATCTCTGTACCTGGCTTCACGAAATACTGCATTTCCATTTGTTCAAATTCACGCATGCGGAAGATGAATTGACGTGCAATAATTTCATTTCGAAACGCCTTTCCAATTTGTGCAATTCCAAACGGAAGCTTCATTCTTCCCGTCTTCTGCACATTCAAGAAATTCACGAAAATTCCTTGAGCCGTTTCCGGACGTAAATAAATAATTCCAGCGTCGCCGCTTACTGCGCCGAGCTCTGTTTTGAACATGAGGTTGAACTGACGTACATCTGTCCAATTGCGCGATCCCGTCTCTGGATCAGCAATTTCACAGTCTTCAATCAACTGCTTCAATGCAACTAAATCACTTGCCTCTAACGCTGCTTTCATGCGGGCTTCAACAGCGTTTATTTTTTCTTGAGCACGCAATACATTTGGATTTGTTGCACGAAACTGCTCTTCGTTGAACGCGTCTCCAAACTTGTTTTTCGCTTTCTCTATTTCTTTGGTAATCTTCGCTTCGCTCTTCGCCATGTATTCTTCCAACAACACATCGGCCCGATATCTTTTTTTGCTGTCTTTGTTATCTATGAGTGGGTCATTGAACGCATCAACGTGACCACTTGCTTTCCAAGTTGTTGGATGCATAAAGATCGAGGCGTCTATACCCACAATGTTCTGATGCATGCGGGTCATGGCGGTCCACCAATAGTTTTTGATGTTGTTTTTTAACTCTACACCAAGCTGACCGTAGTCATATGCTGCAGAGAGTCCATCATAAATCTCAGAAGATGGAAATACGAATCCGTATTCCTTGGCGTGAGAAATTACCGCTTTCAGTTTATCATCGTGTGCTGCCATAACGGCGGCAAAGATACGGGGCTATTTTTAGATTCTTGCTAATAGCGCCTCGAAGATTTCTCTTCCATCTGTATTTTCCAATTCAAAATCAGAGGCACGCTCTGGATGAGGCATCATTCCAAAAACATTTTTGGTTTTATTGGTAATTCCAGCAATGTTATTCATGGATCCGTTCGGATTGTAATCCTCGCCAATGGTGCCGTCTTCTGAACAATATCTAAACAACACTTGGTCGTTATCTTCTATTTCCTTTATCAGATCAGCACCTGCGAAAAAATTTCCTTCGCCATGCGCAATCGGAATCTTGTAACTCTTTTCAAAATCTAAACCTGCTGTAAGTGGGTTGGAAGTGGAAGCCGCTTTGAGGTGTACGTTTTTACATATGAATTTGCGCGATGTGTTGTGTAACAGTGCTCCTGGAAGCAATTTCGCTTCGGTAAGAATTTGAAATCCGTTGCAAATCCCCATCACATAACCACCCTTGTTGGCGTGTGCTACTACTTCTTCCATAATGGGGGAAAAACGAGCAATGGCTCCACTGCGCAGGTAATCACCGTAACTGAATCCGCCTGGAACAAAAACAAAGTCGCAATTCTTTAAGTCACGCTCCTTGTGCCAAAGCTTAACTACTTCCTGCCCCATGATGTTCGACATGGTGTACACCAAATCTTCGTCGCAATTACTACCGGGAAAAACAACAACGCCAAATTTCATAATTCCAATTTTTGCAAAGGTACATATTCTTAAAAGGATAGAACAGGAACAATTCCTGAAACTTCCAACATTTGCCAAAGGCTTACCAACAGGGTAATGTAGAAGATAAATGGTGCAAACAAAGACAGTCTGTAATTGGTATACCAGTAACTTAAACAGAAAATAATACCCAATGAAAACAATTCAATTCGCACTGTATCCATGAGCATGAATCCCCACACCACCGCGCTTGCCGTAGCTAAAGACAAAAAGAAAATCATCCATCGTGAATTTCTGTTCTTATTCGAACTTCGATCGCCACTGAACGCCAAGTTTTGCCAAACAAAGATGTTAGATAGGGCAAAAACCCCGTAGACACTGAGTTCGCTTACGGAATGAACTTCCCATGCTGTGATGGAATTCAAAGAAAATTTCACCTGGAACAAGTAAAATTCCAAATTATCCATAAACAAGTATTGCAAACTCCAGGTGTAAATAAACGGAAAACAAAACCCAGCAACGGCAAGCACGTATTCGCGCAAACTGAATGCGCGTGTGAAGGTTACGGCAACCAATAATAAGGGTAAAAGGGTGAGTAAGAAGGGTTGAAACAAGGCTGTCATTCCAAACCAAAACCCAGCACGAAAGTATTGATCTAACGCACGTTTCTGTCGAAATACTTCCAACAGTCTGTTGCTTCCCGTAGTAAAAAAAAGTTGCGCAAGCAGCAGCGTAATACTGAAACAAGAAAAGTAAAACAGCGCAGAAACTATGGAATAAACTAGGGCTGGAACAAATGTAGGAGCCGTATGGAATTCATGTCGGTTGTACACCAAATTGAACCAAATGGCACCACCTGTAATAAGCAGCCACGCCAATGCTGCATGGGCCAGCGGGTAGTTCGACATTTCAAAATTGATAATGTCAAAAGGAAAAACAGTTTCAGCTGGAATACTGGAAAGCCCTGCAAGTGCTGGTACAAATAACAATACGTTCAGCACCGGCAGAATAAAAAGCAGGTAGGGCTGATTGCTGGCGTATTGTCTTAAAATCATAACACAGTATAGTTGGCAAAATTGCGGCGAATTGTTGGTGTTTCAAAAGCTTTGCTTATTTTTGGACCACTTAAAACCGTAAAGTTATGAACTTGCAAATGATACTTACCCCCATCGCTGATTTTTTACAATGGACTTTCAAGCATATTCTTGACCCCATTGGTAACACATTCAGCTACATCTGTATTGTAGGAGGTTTCTTCGGAATTTGGTTGTGGTTGCGCATGCAGAAGCGCTTTACAGCAGAGGCAAAGAAGAACGGAACGTTAATCTAAACCTAACCCAATAACATAAATAACCTCAGTCTCATCTGGGGTTTTTTATTGCTTTCCTTTTTGCTTTTCTAGACCTTGAAAAAAGTTCCGTAACACTTGGTTGTTACACTCCACGTATTGACGTTGCGAAGGATTTCTGAAAAATGCACTCAGCTCATGTTTACTCATTTGCATATCTGCAAGTTCTAAAATGCGCAGAATATCTTCATCAATTAAATTCAACGCAATACGCATTTTCCGGAAGATGGCGTTATTGCTTAATTGCTTTTCTGGTATGGGTTGTGGCCCTTCGCGCTTCCCGCGCTTCAGAACAATGAATCCGTTGAGAAAAGCTGCTAATTGCTCGTCTGTGAGATCAACAAATTGCGGGTCTGTTTCTTTTCGAAACCAGTTGTTCATCTGTGATTTTGAGACCGCCTTACCTCCCATGGCAAACACCTCAATCATCTGTTGATCAGAAAAGTCATAGATGTATCTGAGTCTTCGAAAAATACTGTTGTTTGTCATGCGGAAAAAATTGTGCTGCGAACTTACAACTGAAAACTCTAGAATAACCCATTAGAGATCAAGTACAATACTCAGATTTGTTTTGAGTTGGGTG
>CAYSEX010000094.1:0-5697 GCA_964430305.1 uncultured Chryseobacterium sp. | reverse complement strand
AAAATGATATACTCAAACGTAACACGCGTGCCTGTTTTTTCATGGAAATAGTGCAGCGCGTCGCTCAAAATTTCCAAGTTATTCGACTCATTGATATCCATTATTTGATTGCGTTTTTCGTCGTTTGCCGCGTGCAAAGACAAGGCCAGGTTGAACTTCACTTGGTCATCACCAAGTTTCTGAATCATTTTAGCAATTCCAGCAGTACTAACCGTTATGCGTTGAGGCGACATCCCCAAACCTTCTGGTGTGGTAATCCACCGAATGCTTTCCAAAACGTTTTTGTAATTCAACAGCGGTTCGCCCATACCCATGTATACAATATTAGTCAGTGGGGTATCATAGTTTTGTTCTGCAAAACGCTTCAAATAATTAACCTGATCAAAGATTTCACCAGCAGATAAGTTTCGCATCATTTTCAACCTACCTGTAGCACAAAACTTACATGACAAACTGCAACCAACTTGAGATGAAATACAGGCGGTCATGCGCTTCGCGGTGGGTATAAGAACCCCTTCAACCACTTTATTTCCCTCTACTTCAAATGCGCATTTTACCGTGCGGTCGGAACTAACTTGCTGTTCTTTCAACAAAGCAGCATGAAAACTATACGCCTCATTCAACTGCTCACGTAATCCCTTCGGAAGATTCAGCATGACATCTGTGCTCAAGGCATTTTTTTGCCAAAGCCATTCTGTAATTTGCTTTGCACGAAACGCAGGCTGTCCCCACTCCTTCAATTGCATCTGAAGTTGTTCTATACCTATCTCGCGTAAATCCAGCTTTTTCATGATGTCAACAAAGATAGATTGCCATACATTTGATTCATGCTGAATTGGTACAAAGTTTTTTCACTAGTCCTCATCTCCCTTATTTGTGCACTTGTGACCAATGCACAACCCGATTCAATAGATGTTGAAGAAAGCCCCCCCTTTGAAATGGTTTTCGACACTCTTCCGCCCCCACCGCCTCAAGTAGACATGCAATCTTTAGAATGGCACAGTGACACAACAAATACAACCAATTGGGCCGCTGCACCGAATAAAATGACAAGCTTTTCCGGAATCGATTTTGGATTCATTACCCTTCGCGGAAAATACGGAAACGCTTTTGCCAATTCGCATCCTTTAAAACCCAAGATTTTCTCATCCTATTCCTTAAGAGTAAATCTTTTTCACAAAAAAGTAAATATCATTCAAAATTACTTTGGTATAGCTGCTGGTGCTGGATTCGTACATGAGCAAATTTCGTTTCGCAATGCAACTGCCTTTAGTAACTCAATTCCCGGATTTTCTATTGTAGATACACTAGAATACAAAACAAATCAATTGCGTAGAAACGGTATTTTTGCTCCCCTCCTTTTAGAGTTTAACACTAAGAATAACAATTCAGACAACAACAACCTACGTGTGGCATTTGGATTGGCGTTTTCCTATTACTTCGCTCAACAAGGATTAACAAAATACACGGTAAACTCAAATTCTCATATTGAATCAAGAATCACCAAAATTTATGGTATACAAAGGTTTTTTGGAGAATTTCATTTGAAATTCTGTTATCAAAATTTCGGGTTTTTTGTAACAGCTCCATTGAATTCAATTTTTTCACAAGTCAACACCTTCCCAATTACTTTTGGAATAAATGCAAACTCCAAACTTTTCTAGTGTTTTTTCTTTTCGCCTAAGAACACGAATTTATTTTTCAATGATAGCCATGATGGCCGTTGCCCTTTTTGCGACAGGGTTGCTCGCCATTTATGATCACCAAGAACATGAAGAAGTTTACAATGAACAACGCATAAAAAGAAAGGAAAACGCCGTGCGTGCATCACTCTCATTCATGACCTCTCAGCACGCCGGCCAATTACCCGCCGATTCCATTGGTGAGTTGTTGTCAGATAAAATTTGTGAATTATCTGAAGTGCACAACGTATTCATGACTGTTTATGATCTGTACGGACACTACACTGTTTCATTTAATAGCGATTCCTTAACGTCTTTAAGACTGCCAGAGCAACTCGACAAAAACTTTACAAAACGCATACTCGACGAAACCAAAAGCACGGCCATTATTTTACCATATCCGCATGACACAAAGAAAAACATGGCGTATTGGTGTTACAGAGATGATTACAACAAACCCATTGCAATTATTTCCATGCTTTATGTAAAAGAAGAAGATGGTGAAAAACAGTTGTATACGTTTCTATATGATATAGGGTATGCATACATTTTACTTTTTTTAATTGGGGTAGTTACCGCGTTCTTTATCTCAAGAGGTATTACAAAACCATTAAAAACCCTCAGTAAACGACTAAGTGCGTTGCGTTT
This sequence comes from uncultured Chryseobacterium sp., assembly GCA_964430305.1. Classification (GTDB taxonomy): domain Bacteria; phylum Bacteroidota; class Bacteroidia; order Flavobacteriales_D; family Sanyastnellaceae; genus CAIZGX01. Next base: position 3,367 of record CAYSEX010000094.1, on the reverse strand, counting down.
TGGTTCAAACAACGAGCCATTAGTTTGGAAATCAAATGACGAGATTGGTGCGCTTATTCAAGAGTACAACCGCATGCTCATTGATTTGGAATCCAGCGCCAATAGGCTTGCTCAGCAAGAACGTGAAACGGCATGGAGAGAGATGGCACAACAGGTAGCTCATGAAATAAAGAATCCACTTACTCCCATGAAATTACGTATGCAACATTTGCAACGCACGTGGCAAGAGAAACCAGAGGAATTCAATCAACGATTAACGGATTTCGTTCAAAGCATGTCAGATCAGATTGATACGCTTACTCGCATAGCAGAAGAATTCTCTCATTTCGCGAAGATGCCGCAGCCCCAAATGGAAGACGTAAACATAACCGAAGTTGCAAAGAGTGCCGTTTCTACTTATGACACAGATGACGCAGATGTTCACATTTATTTGCATCAACATGAAGATATCTGGATTTCTGGAGACAAAACACAATTGATTCGCGTATTGAACAACCTCATTAACAACGCTCTTCAAGCTATTCCCGACGAACGAAAAAAGAATGTTACCCTAGCTTTGAGGGCATCAAAAAAAGGAGTTGTAATTAAAGTTACAGATAACGGAATAGGCATCAATTCTGAGATAAGAAAACGGATTTTCATGCCCAATTTCACAACACGATCCACCGGAAGCGGTTTGGGATTAGCCATGGTGAAGAGCATGGTACAACTCATGGGGGGAGAAGTAGCTTTCCGAACTATTGTTGGAAAAGGAAGTTCATTCTTTGTTTTCTTGCCTACTAAAGATTAAAGGCCTACTTGGTGCTGCATCATTTTTAAAATTAGCAACTTGAAGATTCAAAGCATACACTCCATCTAGAATTTCATCTTTTACAAAGATGAATTCCGTAATTGTTTTATCCCACCAAGGTGCATTCGGTACGTTCCAAAACAAATGATGCGAAGCCAAAGCACCCCCATCTTCCTCTCTGTCAATACTGGGAAGATCAATAAGAAGATGTTTTACCGATGTCTTGTTCAATTGCTCAATGGCCGCAACATGCACGTATGGGAAATTCGTACCTGAATATATCTTACTTAATTTCGAATGATCATTCGGTTTGGTACGAACTATTAAGGCCTCAACTTCAGGTAAAATTGTTCCAAAATCAGAAACCATAAAATCACCTTCTCTTTCTTCCAATTCTACAGTAACCAATTGGGCAAGATAAAAAACCTGATTCACACTGTTAATTACACTTGGAGCTTCGGCTAAGATGTGACCAGCGTTTTCCGTATGCGTGCCATGTCCATGCGGGTTAAACGCAACATTTCGAAAGTTTACTGCACCACCTGCCGCCACCGAACCTGTGAACCGCTCTGTCATGACCGGTTCAATTCTTGCCGCATCTACATACCAAGCACGCGGTCCTTCCTTAGAAAGCGCAATAGACAAATCATGTCCATTAGTTAGGTTGAACGTATAGCCAAATAAATCAATCTTCATGTGTTAAAAATAAATGTGAAATTAGGTTGTTTGAGATTAACCATCCGGCAGGTAGTAATGAAAACCCCTTATCGTTTTGTTGAATCCATTTTTTCTTCTGCCATTCCTCCAACACATTTCCATGTTCTTCTCTCCAACTTGAAGGACATTCATGCCATAAAACACCTTCTTTCGTTCGTAGTCCAGTCATTAACCGTTCGTTCAGTATGTCCACCTCACGAAGCTTTTCCAATTCAAAGTAAAGACCATCTTCTGATCGAATACTGCGAACATATTCATTGTTGTTTGATACGTTCCACCTTCTATTTCCATGAGAATATGAATGCGCACCTGGTCCAATACCCACATATGGAACACCCTTCCAATAATTTGAATTGTGAACCGAACGCCTTCCAGTAAGCGCATAATTACTTAATTCATAATGCTCATACCCCCATTTTTCAGAAAGATTATGGAGCAAAAAAAACTCGCGCTCCATGCGCTCATCTGGTACTTCAACCAACTTGCCTTGCTTCTCCCATTTACCAAATGCCGTTTTTTCTTCAATGGTTAGAGCATAGCTTGAAAAATGTGGTAACGAAAACGAAAAGAGCTTTTCAATATTCATTAAAAATTTCGACGTGCTCGAATGCGGAATACCAAAAATGAGATCAGCTGTTAAATTTTCAAATCCCGCATCTTGAGCCCTTTTAATCGCCGATTCAGCCTCTTGTCCAGAGTGTTTTCGATTCATCCCCTGCAAATCATCGTCAAAAAAGGATTGCACTCCAATGCTCAGTCTATTCACACCGAATGCGCGCATTTGATTTAAAAATGAATGTGTCACATCTTCGGGGTTTACCTCAACTGTTATTTCCGTGATGTTGGAAATACCCGCAGAGAGGGGCGTAAATAACTTCTTAAATTCATTTTCATTCAAAACTGAAGGGGTACCACCACCAAAATAAATGGACGACAATTCTGAATGAGTCCATTCTTCTCTTCGCATTGCCAACTCAATGTGCATGCAGTCAATAACCTCACCCTTATTTTTCAAAAGTGTAGAAAAATGAAAGTCACAATAGTGACACGCGTGTCTGCAAAAAGGAATATGAAAATACACGCCTAGCATCACGCGAAATTAATTAGCTTCGCATACAAATTCATCTTCATGAAAGCTATTTTAAACGGACAAGAGGAAGTTATTTTCGATTTAACTACAAAGAAGATTCAATTTGATCTCCTTCAAGAAGGAAAATTTCTGAATGTCATATACAACAATCAAAGCTTTACATGCGAAATCTTGAGTGTTTCACACGAAGAAAAGAAAATAGGATTGCGTTTAAATGGCAAAGAAATTCATGTACAACTCGAAGACGAACTTGATTTACTGTTAAAGACCATGGGAATTACCAGTGGTCAGTCTGCCAAGGTGAAACAAATCAAATCACCCATGCCTGGACTGGTATTTTCAATCATCTGCTCTGAAGGGCAACAAGTTAAAAAAGATGACGTTCTTCTCATTCTTGAAGCCATGAAAATGGAAAATGCCATTAAATCTCCACAAGACGGTGTCATAAAATCCATTCATGTAAAAGCAGGAACTGCCATTGAAAAAGGGGTGGTCATGATTACTTTTGAATAAATGAGATACTTCGTAATTTTTCTCCTTTTCATTTCATATCCAAGCGTCTTTGTATCGGCGCAAGGAAATCCTTGCTCCAATGTAGCTAATCAAATTTTATGTGCGGATGCGCCTTATGAATCAGCTAGTTTAGAAGCTTTCCCCTTTACTTTAGGATGCTTTGATTACGCAATGACCAATTTTTATACGTTCGAAACTGGCTCGAATCAAAATGCTTTTATGCAAGTCGCTATCAACTACAGTAATTGTGACTACAT
>CAYSEX010000093.1:0-5941 GCA_964430305.1 uncultured Chryseobacterium sp. | reverse complement strand
CCGGAATAAACTAAAAAATTGCAATTTGGGGCAATTGATTTAATCTCTCCCCAAGATGCCTTTGAATCATAAAATTTATAAACTTGAATGCCATGCTGCTCAAAAACGGCGGCGATTTTATTCATGTCTGAGATAGCAGAACTTGTTCCATCTTCTTGATGTCCCACTATAAGCAAGGCCTTCAGTGAAACATATTTTTGTTGTGCTTGAATTGTATGTGACTGAAATAGTGAATAAATAATCAGAATAAAAAGCGGTAAAAGCAATGATTTCGATTTTCGCATTTGGATTTTTTTATTTTATTATTTCTTTTTGAAACGCATGTTTATAGCGAAATATTTTTATTCCCAAACAAGCGCTGTGTTAGCTCAGGGAAACGGTAAATAGCAACCAACAAAATAAAAGTAAGTATAATGCATGGTGCCAAAACGGGTACGCCATGCTGAACGTGTGTGGCAATGGCTCCGCCCATATAAGCAGAAAGTAAAACGGTTCCAATAATTCCAGTTCTTGGAAGAATGAACAATAACAAACTCACCACCTCAACCACTCCAATAAGGAAATAGGTATGTGCATCAATGCCAAATTCCCCAGCCATTTTTACAGCTTCTGCATTTGCTGTTAACTTTCCAAATGCACTCATTCCGAAGACAACTCCAACCAATCCGGTGAGAACCCAATAGATAATTTTATTTTTTTTCATGTTCTTTTTTTGTGTTTATTCAATTCGAAAGTAAACCCTAAATCGAAATGATGAATAGAAAAAATAATGAAAAATGCAACCTTTGAATTTATTCTTTCGTCTAATACAGTGACGAATGAATAAGTCAGCCCTGTTAATTCTTAGTTGTAATTTTAAAGTTTTCTCTCTTTTAAACAAGCCTTGCCTCAGCAAGGCTTGTTTAATTTTGTACCATGGAAGATATCTCTTGGTTGTCTAGAACTACACTACTTATTGGTGAGGAAAATGTACGAGCATTAACTCGAAAACACGTTATGGTAGTTGGAATGGGTGGGGTAGGCTCCTTTGCTGCTGAGTTTATTGCTCGTAGCGGAGTAGGTGAAATGACCATCATTGACGGTGATGTGGTTGACCCAACAAACAGAAACAGACAATTACCTGCTCTTTCCACCAATCATGGTGTTTCAAAAGCGGAGATCATGGCAGAGCGTCTGCTTGCAATAAATCCAGAATTGAAACTGCACGTGGTCAAGGATTTCGTAAACCCAGAAATGGTTCAAGAGCAATTGTTGAGAAAGCCTGATTTTATTATAGATGCCATAGACAGTATTACTCCAAAAGTTACTTTTATTAAACTGGCTTATGAAAGTCGTATTCCATTGGTGAGTAGTATGGGGGCTGGCGCGAAGTTGGATCCCACACGACTTAAAGTTGTGGATATATCCAAAACACACACGTGTCCCTTCGCGCAGCAAATCAGGAAAAATTTGAAGCGTATGGGAATAAAGAAAGGAGTGAAGGTGGTGTTCAGCGATGAGGAACCCATCAAGGAAAGTCTTATGCTAACAGATGGAAAGAATTACAAGAAGTCAGCTTATGGAACCATTTCGTACCTGCCCGCCACGTTTGGAGCAGCCGTGGCTTCGGTTGTTATTCGCAAGCTTATTTTGAGTGAATAATAAATGTCAGTTTCGTATCTAATTATAATCAAATGCGAAAAAGTGAAACCTTTTTTAGCTAAATTCAGTAGTTCAAATAAAATAAAAAAAGTATGCTAGAATTTTACTCGTCAAGCGCCAGAGTTGTCAATACGCGCAGAGCAGTTATGGAATGCATGGAAATTGCACTTGGAAATGACTTTGCGAACTCTGATTTATTAATTTTTCATGCATCAATTGGTCATGATTTTAAAGAAATGGTAGCTCAGGCAAAAGAGATGGCTCCAAATGCTCAAATAGTTGCGGCATCATGTTGTGGTGTTGTGGGCAGAGAAGGGGTGAGCGAATCCATGAAAGATATGGCGTTAATGGCAATCAAAGGTCCTGATTTTTACGTTGCTTCTTGCGATGGTATTTATGGAGCTAATGCGTACGAAAAAACGTTGGCAATGGCGAATGAGATGAAGAGCCGAAATGCCAAGGTGAATATGATTTATATTCTTGCTTCAGGAATTGATATTGATAACGACGCCTGTATTCGAGCAATTGAAGATGTTTTCGGTAGTGAAGTGACCATTTTTGGTGCTACATCTTCAGACAATATGAAGGGAATAGTCAGCTATCAGGCCGTTGGCGATTTGGTTACAGAGCATGGTGCTTATTTGGTTGGATTTTCAGACCCAGATTTGAAAGTAGATACCCAGGCAACGCATGGGTTCGTGGCAATTGGAGAACCATTGGTGGTAACCAAATCAACTGGACATGTAATTCATGAATTCAATGGAAGACCAGCGTGGGAAGAATATACCAGAAGGCTAGGGCTCACATCAGATTCGAATTGTGGTGATACCATTCCCATTGGGGCTCTGGGTGAAAAGTTAAATGAAGAGTTAGCCCAAGAATATGGAAATGGGCACTTGCTTAGGGTTGTTACAAAACGGGATGGAAATGACATGCATTATGCTACAGCCGTTCCAGAAGGAACAGAACTTTGGCTTACCACCCGCGACGAAGATTTGATATTTACAGAAATGGATAGAATGGTGTTTGAAATGAAGAAGCGAATGAAAGATAAAACGCCTGTCGCTGTTTTTCATGCAGATTGTTTAGCACGAGGTCGATTTTTATTCAATCGGATCATCAAGGATGAGTTAGTGAGTAAAATGCAATATCCTTTTTATATCAACGGAGAATGTCCACCATGGCTTGGAATGTACGGATTTGGGGAGTTTGCACGTTTAGGTGGGAAAAATGTTTATCACAATTACACCACCGCCCTTTATGTCCTTTATAAGTAATTTGTAAATGGGTGAAATGACTCATGATGAACTCTTAAACGCCTACCGTGAGTTGCAGCTTAGGGTGACACGTTTTTCTGCAGTAGAGCAAGAGCTTATCAATACACGCGATGCTCTAGACCACGAGCTGGAATTATACAAGCGATTTCAACAATATGTAGCGAAAGCATTGACTATTCAGGAAATGAATATGTTTCTTCAACTTGTAGCTGAGTCATGTGTTGATGTGTTGGAATTGGAGACAAGTCTGGTATTAATTGAGGATAGAAAATATTCTGTTCGTTCAAAAATTATTGCTGAAGGATTTCAAATTGCTGAACGAGAAGATGAGATTTGTTCGGATATAATCTCTATTTCTGAAAGTATGAAAATTCGAAATGGGGCAAGAATTTTGGACTCAAAGGCACTGACTGAAACTAAAAGTTTATCTCAATTTAGTCACGGTGTTATTGCATCTTATGAAGATGAGTCGGGTGAGTTTAAATTGAACATTTTAACCCTAGTTTCAAACATAAATCAAGGGATTTACGCGCCAATTTCGGAACGTTTACTTGTATTGTTTAGATTGCTATCATCGCAAATGAACTCAATTCTTTCAATACGAAAAAGAAATGAAAGAATAGAAGGTCAGATGTTAAAGATTGCGATGAATGAATCGGAATTAAAAAAACTTTCATTGATTGCCAGACGTACTAAAAGTGGCGTAATAATTACCGATACATTGGGTAAAATTGAATGGGTAAATGATGCTTTTACGAAAATTTCTGGTTATGAGTTAGACGAAATTAGAGGATTGAAGCCTAAAGATTTTCTGCAAGGAGCCGAATCCAATTCATACGAAAGACAAGTTCTCAGTAAGGCACTTGCATCGAAAGAAGATGTTGAGGTTACAATTGTGAACTACAATAGGAAAGGTGAGCCGTATTACAATCAGTTGGAAATTATTTCTGTTTTTGATGATGCTGGCAAACACGCCAATTTTATTGCAGTTCAAAAAGATATTACACAAGAAGTTCTCTCGAGACAGGAGATTCTGAGAATCAATTCGAGATTTGAATCCATTGCAAGCCATTCAAATATTGGAACCTGGGATTTTGATGTTGAATCAAGAAGGGTGGTTTGGAATGATGTTTTATATGCTATCAATGGAGTAAATAGAGACATACCAATTGAACAATTGGGGCAAATGTGGCGAAGTGTAATACATGAAGAGGATGAGGGTGAAGTTTATGCCAAAGTTGCAATGGTGGAGAGGGGTGAATTGGAATTTATTGAATGCCTTTATAGAATTGTTCGCCATAATGATCATGAAGTAAGATTTCTCAATGCGCTTATCATTGGAGAAAAAAATGAGCAGGGCAAAGTGAAACGGTTGCTTGGTAGTGTTCGTGATATTACAGAATCAAAATTGGCAGAAACAGATTTGATTGCAAAAAATGAGGAGTTGCAAAAAATTAATTTGGAATTAGATCATTTTGTTTACAGTATTTCACATGATTTACGAGCACCCTTATTATCCATCAAAGGAATCATGCATGTTCTTTTGAATAAATCAGATTTGGATCCGCAGACAAGGGAGTTCTTAAATTTAGCAGACACGAGCGCTACGCGTTTGGATGGAACCATTCAAGAAATTTTAGAGTATTCAAGAAATTCACGATTGGAGTTAAAAAAAGAGGATGTAGATTTAAATGAATTGTTGAATTCATCATTTACGGATTTGAAGTTCTCCATTACCGAACACATCGATTTCAAAATCCATATCGATGGACCAGCATTGGTTAAGACAGATCGAGCACGATTAAGTGTTTTATTAAAGAATATCATTGGTAATTGTATAAAATATAGAAGCAAGGATAGAGAGCCCTACATTCATGTCAATATGAGTAATTCAATGGGGTGGCTCAATGTTGTAATTCGCGATAATGGAGAGGGAATTGCTCCTGAGCACTTAACACATATATTTGATATGTTTTACAGAGCAACAACTAGTAGCGTAGGAACAGGACTTGGTTTGTACATTTGTAAGGAAATAGTTCAGAAACTCGGTGGTAGAATGCATGCCAACTCTATTTTGAATCAAGGAACAGAAATACATTTTTCAATACCCCTGAAATGAAAATTTGTCTTGTAGACGACGATGATGTAATTAATACAGTTCACACTGCAGTAATTCAAGGTGTATCTCCGCATTCGGAAATTCGTGTTTTTCGCTCAGGCGCACAATTTATTCTGGCACTTAAAAATAACGAGTTGCAGAGCTTCTATCCAAATGTTGTATTTCTGGATATTCGCATGCCTGAATTGGATGGCTTTGGTGTTTTGGAAGAAATAGAAAAGTTAAATCCACCTGAATTAGAAAGCGCTGCAATTCATGTGTTGAGTTCCACTTTGGATGAGCGAGATTTATTACGTGCAAAGGAACACAGTAGGGTGACAAGCTTTATTGGAAAACCGCTTATGTTCGATCAAATGCGAGCGCTACTCAGCTAATTCAAAATCGGAAAAGTCGAATCCAGGGGAAACCTGACAACCAACCAAACAATATTCACTTCCTTCGGGCAAGCGTGCCCCGAACCATGTATTGGCTTTCACAACGTGCTGAAGAACCTCTCCTTGAAGTAAATTTTTCCCAAGTCGTGTAATTTTCACTTCATTGTCTGATTTCCATTCCATAATTTCAATTGACTGCCCATCATGAAAATACCAGATTTCATCAGATTGTATTCGATGCTTAGTGGAAACTTGGCCCTCTGCTAACAGAAATAAAATGCTTGTTGCATAGCTTCTTTTCCCGCTGAATCCGGGAAAATGCATCTCTTTTGAATTTCGGTAGGTCTCTGAGTAATAACCACCTTCAGGATGTTCTTTTAGGTTCAATTGTTTTATATATTCTTCAGCTTTAGTCATAAGAAGGAAATACTTTTAGTACAGGGCAAAATTAAAATGAAAAATACATGGAATAAAAAAGAGTGGCCTCGCCACTCTTTTTTATTCTAACCAACTAAACTAACCTTATTTTT
>CAYSEX010000092.1:3587-6033 GCA_964430305.1 uncultured Chryseobacterium sp. | reverse complement strand
GGTGAGGCGTAACAAATCCCACAAAAACAAGTGGTCCACAAAAGGCCGTTATGGTTGCGACCGATATACCAATACTCAAAAAGAAAATCAGCCTGAGTCTACCCACATGAACACCCGAAGTCATTGCAATTTCATCTCCCAACGCATATGCATGCATGGCCTTTGAGTAAAAGCACAGCGGTAAAACGGGTGCCAGTCCTCCAAGCAATAAAAGTGGAAGTTGATTGGGTTGAAGTGCATCTAAAGAACCCATTCCCCAGAATACAAACGTTGTTCTTGCACTATCAGTAGCTGACCGAAGTAAAATGGTTTCTATGGCTCCTGTTAAATGAGCGAGTAACATTCCAACTATAAGGAGGGCGGAAATATTGGTGAATTTTTTTGACATAGATGCCATTAACATCAAGACTATGAAAGCTCCAATGAAAGATGCGATAAGTTGAGATCCCAGTAGGTTACCTAAAGTACCCGGCATAAGAACAATCAAAGCCATTCCCAAACTTGCGCCATTCGTTACTCCCAAAACTGAAGGACCGGCCAGCGGGTTCCTAAACAGCCACTGCATGAAATGTCCGCAGAGGGCTAATGCTGAACCGGCAATGAGTGCGCCCATTACATGAGGTAATCGAGATTCCAGAATCACCCAATTGTTCCACGCCTCTGTGCTACCAAAAAAGAAGGCTAACGCCGCACTCGCTCCTAAAAAAATAAGAATGAGGAAGAGTTTAAGTGAAAAGGATTTCAAGGAGTTCAATTTTGGCAAAGTTGCTAATTGCAATCAGTTGTGACAAAAAAAAGTAAAACTTTGTTGATTCCTTCCGACTTTTGCACCTCAATTGAAGATATGAAATTTGACAAAAACACCATCCTTGGGCTATTATTTATGTTGCTTCTGGCCTTCGGATTTAGCTGGTACAGTGCCAATGAAGCTGCGAAAGAACAAGAACAAACTCAGGAAAATGCCAATCCCAATGTAGCTCCTGAACAACAGACACCTCAGAGCCAACCAACACCTCAACCCGTTGCTCCTGTTGTCACAGAACCATCAGGATTGAATACGGATCGCTATGCTTCGCTTGCAGCATCTGCCTCTCAATCGAGATTTGAATTGGTCACTTTGAAGAATGACAAAGTCTCTGTTCAAATAAGTACCAAAGGCGGACACTTGCACCGCGCCACATTGAATGAGTTTACCAAATATGCCTCAGACAAGCACATTGAGTTATGGGATACCACCAACACCATGATGAATTTGAACTGGAAGAATGGAAAAGGTGAAACGGTTCAATCTTCAGAACTTTATTTCGAACCAAACGCAACTCAGGTAGATGCTACTGCTCAAAAAGGAGAAATACGATTGAAGGCCAAAGGGATTTCAGAAGGGCAATACATGGAATGGGTCTATACCCTAGAACCCAATTCATATCAGGTTCAGTGCCAATTGAACATTGTTGGTTTAGAAAACGAGGTTTTCAACTCACCGCTTGAATTGGATTGGAAATTACTTGGTCACACCAACGAAAAAGGTCTTCAAACAGAAAGAAGTAAATCTTCAATTTTCTTCCATACCCCTGGAGAAGATAGAGATTATCTCAGTGAAACAGGGAATGATTCTGAGACATTGGAAGTTCCATTGCACTGGGTAGATTTAAAACAAAATTATTTCTCTGTTGCTCTGATTTCAGACAATGGATTCGACAAGGGAGCCAAATTGGATGTTTATGTATTGCAGGACTCTACAAGTAACAAGTTGTACTATGCCAAGCTACCGTTGACTACCCCAAAATCGAACAATGCACAATTGAACTTCAGCTATTACCTCGGGCCTAACTCTTATGATGCCCTAAGCGCCACCAATATTGAAGAGTTTACAAATATCATTGACTACGGTTGGTGGATCATTGGTTACGTTAACAAATATGCGATTCGCCCTTTGTTCGAATTTCTTGCAGAGCACATTGGAACCTTTTCTTATGGTTTAATCATTTTCATAGTGACTCTGCTCATTAAAATGTTGCTCTTTCCAATCACTTGGAAAAACTTTCTGAGTGGAGCGAAAATGCGTGTGCTAAAACCTGAAATTGACGAGATCAACAAAAAGTACGAAGGCAAAGAAGCCGTTGAGAAACAGCAAGCAACAATGGCTTTGTACAGACAAACAGGAGTTAATCCATTCGCTGGATGCATACCTGTGCTTTTGCAGATGCCTATTCTTTATGCCATGTTTAGATTTTTCCCCGCAGAGATCACCTTACGCGGAAAATCATTTTTATGGGCAGATGATCTTGCCGCATATGACAGTATTCTTGATTTGTCATTCAACATTCCCATGTATGGTTCGCACGTCAGCGGATTCACATTGCTCATGGCTGCATCTACCTTCTTGTACTCGAAAATGAGTATGGGCTCTCAACCAACTATGACGCAGCCTGGCATGCCGAATATG
>CAYSEX010000092.1:0-3487 GCA_964430305.1 uncultured Chryseobacterium sp. | reverse complement strand
AATAAAATCAACGAAGCCGAGATGCACAATCTTGGATTAAAACTTTCGAAAGAAGATATTTACAACATTAACAAAGCTTCATTGAAAGATGCCATTGTTCGATTTGGTGGTGGATTCTGTACCGGTGAAATTGTGAGTAATCAAGGATTGATTTTCACAAACCATCATTGCGCTTATGATGCCATTCAATCTTCTTCAACTTTGGAAAATAACATTTTGAAAAATGGTTTCTGTGCGAAATCTTTTTCTGAAGAAATTCCAATTCCAGGTTTAACACTTTCCCTTTTGGTGCGTGTTGAAGACGTAACCGCCGAAATCAATGCGAAGTTAAACGACGGCATGTCTGAAGCCGAACGCAGCAAGACTATCGGAGCCGCTCAAAAAGAAATTATTGCTCGCATCAATGAAACAGAAAAAGGAAAATACAATGCTGAAGTAAAGGTTTTTTATGGCGGAAATGAGTTCTATCTCTTCATATATCAAACATACAGAGACATTCGTTTGGTGGGTAATCCACCAGAGTCTGTAGGGAAATTTGGTGGCGACACAGACAACTGGATGTGGCCAAGACATACAGGTGACTTCAGTATGCTTCGCATATATGCTGGAGAGAATAACCTACCCGCAGATTATAGCAAGGATAACAAACCTTATGCTCCAAAACATTTCTTCCCTGTAAACTTGGGAGGAGTGAAAGAAGGTGATTTCGCAATGATCATGGGATACCCCGCGCGTACCTCTCGCTACCTCACTTCGTATGGTGTAGAACAAGCGGTTGATGTTCAGAATCCAATTTTAGTTGAATGCCTTGGATTGAAATTGGAGACTTGGAAGAAAAACATGGATGCGAATGAAGGCACACGTCTCATGTATGCGGCAAAATATGCGTCTACCGCCAACTCTTGGAAATATTACATTGGACAAACGAGAGGATTGAAAAGGCTTGATGTTGCAGGAAAGAAAACAGAGGTTGAAGAAGCGTTTACAAAATGGATGTCAGGAAATGAGTCGGCTAAAGCGAAATACGGAACCGCTCTTCCACAATTACAAGAGTATTATACAACAACCAATGAGATTCAGAGAAAAGCTTTGTACGCACGTTTGGCTGGTAATGGTGCGGAATTTTTAAGTTTAGCTTCTGTTATCAATGCTGGACTTGAAAAATATTTTGCTGAATCTGATGAAACTCAAAAGCAAGAAATTCTCAAATCTTTGAGAGATGAAGCAGAGGCGTTTTATGTAGAATTCAATGTGAATTCAGATCACGATGTATTCGTAGCGTTAATTAATTTGTACAGATCGCGCATCAACGCAGAGGACAGACCGTCTTGGCATTCAGATTTATTAGACAAGGAATACGGATCAGATGTTTCCTTGTTAGCCAAGTCATTGTTCGGGAATTCAGTGCTCATGAACAAAAACCAGTTATTGCGTTTCCTTTCGAATCCAACACAAGAAGTTGCGTCAAAAGATTTAGCATTGATCATTGCCAAAAGCAATGCAGCTCATTTGGCACCAATGGACGCTCTGTTCCCAAGAGAGAAAATGTCTAAGGGACAACGCCTTTTCATTGCTGGACTTCGTGAAATGAACCCGAAGAAACAATATGCACCCGATGCGAATAGCACCATGCGCATTACCTATGGAAAAGTAAGAGATTATCAAGCTGCTGATGCTGTTCGTTATAATTTCTACACAACTTCAAAAGGAATTCTCGAAAAGAAAGACAATAGCAATCCTGAGTTTGAAGTTCCAGATGCGTTGGCAAAAAAATTAGAGAATAAGGAATTTGGTCGCTATGCAAATAAAAAAGGCGAATTGGTGACTTGTTTCATTGCAGATCTTGACATTACAGGAGGAAACAGCGGCAGTCCTACATTAGATGCAAAGGGAAATATCATAGGTATTGCCTTTGACGGCAACTGGGAGGCTATGAGCGGTGATATTGCCTATGAACCAGCACTTCAACGCACCATTGTGGTTGATATTCGTTATGTATTGTTTATTGTTGAGGAATTGATGGGTGGAAAAAACATCATTGAAGAATTGAAATTGGTGAATACCAAATAAAACCTTAGATATAAAGAAAAAGGGGCTTCGGCCCCTTTTTTATTTTCTAATTGACTGCATTTACAAATGCATAAACGCCTTTTTCTGAAGTAAAAATTCTTCGGTCTCTCTGAAATCTGGATCATCTACACAACAATCAACCGGACAAACCGCTGCGCACTGCGGTTCATCATGAAAGCCCATGCATTCAGTACATTTATCTGATACGATGTAATAAACATCCATACTTTTCGGATTGTTTAATCCATCGGCATCCAATTCCCCACCACCATGGATTGGGGTTATGATACCGCGCAAGCCTGTACCTTCACTGTATTTCCATTCAGCACCACCTTCGTAAATGGCATGATTCGGACATTCCGGTTCACACGCTCCGCAGTTGATGCATTCATCTGTAATCATTATTGCCATAACACCTGTTTTTTAATTTCTAATTGTAAATTCGCCACAAAAATAATACAGCGCGAATGAATTCAAAGAAAGAACAACGCATACAAGCATTTGTTCAAATAGGCAAGATCTTGAAATTGTGGGGAACAAGCGCCGTTTACCCGGGCTATTCTTGTGGATTAACAGAAGATGAATATGCAGCTGGAATGCATATTATAGAGACATCGCACACCTACAACGGATGGTTTACTTCTGAAGAGGTGCGAAAAATGTTCTACAATTGGTCAGAAGAATTATCTGAAGAAAAATTACGTAATTGGACTTCCCCATACACCTATGCCATAGAGCCGAAAACCGTTGCAATTATTTGCGCAGGAAATATTCCAATGGTTGGCTTTCATGATATTTTAAGCGTTCTAGTCATGGGACATTGTGCATTGATTAAGCTCAGTACCGATGATGCCGTTTTGATTCCATTGGTATTAAAAATTGCAATGAAATTTGACAATTCACTTGAAAATGATTGTCAATTTGTTTCCGGAAAGCTCGTTGATTTTCACGCCGTCATAGCTACAGGTAGCAACAGTTCAGCCGTTCACTTCGAAACTTATTTCGGGAAATACCCGCATATAATTCGCAAGCACAGAACAAGCATTGCCATTTTAGATGGTTCCGAAACGGAAGAGCAACTTCATCTTTTGGGAAAAGACATTTTTGATTACTTCGGTCTGGGTTGCAGAAACGTAACGAAGGTCTTCATTCCTGAAGATTTTGATTTAGACCGAATATTCAAGGCTCTTTATTCATTCAAAGAAATAAAAAACCACAACAAATACGCGAACAACTATGATTACAACAAAGCCGTTTGGTTGTTGAATAAGGAGGATTTGCTGGAAAATGGCTTTATCATTTTTAAACAAGATTCCAATTTAACCTCGCCTGTGGCATCCCTTTTTTATGAAAGATACGCGAGTATGGAAACTTTGAGACAGACTTTAGATTCGAGAGAAAATGAAATTCAGTGTGA
>CAYSEX010000091.1:0-6055 GCA_964430305.1 uncultured Chryseobacterium sp. | reverse complement strand
GTTCCCAAAGTAAGGGTGGTCAATGACTGTGTTTCTCCACGTGTGAAGACACTTGAACCGTGTGCTCCTGGCAAATAATCCACTTCACACCAAATTGGACGAATGGTACGTGTATCGCGACCATCGAGACGAATACCATCGTCTAGGATCATGCGACGCATTGCGTCCTTCAAACAATCGTGAGTATATTTCTTCAACAAAAAAGCATTAGCCGATTTTTCTTCATCGGTGAATTGAGCGAAAAACGCTGCTTCAATCTGATGAAACGCAGCACTTCTCTCTTTCTTTCCAGATGGCGTCTTTACAGCGGCATAGAACTTCTCATAACATTCGTCCCATACTTTTTTCTTCAACTCTTCGTCTTTTGGTTCGTGATTGTAAGAACGCTTAACAGCAGCCTTTTCAACCTTAGAGGCCAACTCCAATTGAGCTTTTACTTGAGTCTGAATGGCAGCGTGCGCAATGGCAATGGCTTCAATCATGACTTCTTCACTCACTTCTTTCATTTCGCCTTCAACCATAACAATGCTATCGGCGCTACCTGCAACCATAATGTCTAGATCGGCATGCGCCAATTGCGACCAAGTGGGGTTCACCATGAATGTACCGTTGATTCGAGCAACACGTACTTCAGAAATAGGTCCGTTGAAAGGAATATCTGATACTGCAATAGCTGCAGATGCAGCTAAACCAGCTAAACTATCTGGCATGTATTCTTTGTCGGCAGAGATTAACGAAACAACAACTTGCGTGTCGCTGTGGAAATCATCTGGAAACATGGGGCGAAGAGCACGATCAATCAAACGAGAAACTAAAATTTCATCGTCATACGGGCGTGCTTCACGCTTGAAATAGCCACCTGGGAATCTTCCCGCAGCGGCATATTTTTCACGGTATTCTACCGTTAGTGGAAGGAAGTCTAATCCTTCTTTGGCTTCTTCGTTGGCTACAACGGTTGCCAGGAGCATCGTATCTCCTTGGCGAACTACAACTGAACCATGTGCTTGCTTTGCTAACTTACCAGTTTCAATGGTAATAGGAGCAGCAGAACCCATGTCAATGGTAGTTGTGATTGCTTCAATTTTCATTTTTTTCTTCTTTTTTCGTACTTATTTTTTCTTCTTTTTCTTTCTTCTTCAGGGTATTCTTAAAAATGCGAAAAGGCAATTGAATAATTGCCCCTTCGAATTTCAGTTTCGCGGTGTATTACTTACGCAAGTCAAGTTCTTTAACAATTGCACGGTAACGAGCGATATCTGTTTTTTGTAAGTAGTCTAACAAACTTCTACGCTTACCAACCAATGCAATTAGTGAACGTTGAGTTCCGTAGTCTTTTTTGTTTCTTTTCAAGTGCTCAGTTAGGTGTGCAATGCGGTATGTAAATAACGCAATTTGTCCTTCTGAACTTC
The DNA here is from genome assembly GCA_964430305.1 of uncultured Chryseobacterium sp. GTDB lineage: Bacteria > Bacteroidota > Bacteroidia > Flavobacteriales_D > Sanyastnellaceae > CAIZGX01. The sequence continues at coordinate 4,646 of CAYSEX010000091.1, read as the reverse complement.
CTGTGTCCTTCGCAGACTTTCCGTGTTTAGCGAAGATTTCTTGTTTTTTTTCTGATGTAAGGTACATGCCAATACTTTTTTAGTGATTATTATGTGGTCCTTCCTTGTAAAGTTTCCTTTTCGTGGAATGGGGTGCAAATATAGGTAAAATTGAACTGATTATCCAAGATTATTTCAAATGACTTAAAGTCAGGGCCAATTTCTTTTTCATTTCGTTCCTACCAACGATGTAATCTAAAAAGCCGTGTTCGAGAACGAATTCGGAGCTTTGAAATCCTTCTGGCAGATCTTTTTTAATGGTTTCTTTCACAACGCGAGGGCCAGCAAATCCAATGAGAGCTTTGGGTTCAGCAATGTTTAAATCTCCAAGCATAGCAAAAGAAGCAGTAACTCCCCCGGTTGTTGGGTCAGTAAGAATGGAGATGTATGGGAGTTGAGCGTCTGCGAGCTGTGTTAGTTTGGCGGAAGTTTTGGCCATTTGCATCAAAGAAAATCCAGCTTCCATCATGCGTGCACCACCCGATTTCGAAATGCAAATGAATGGACATTTTTTCTCAATAGCGGCATCAACTCCACGTGCAAATTTTTCTCCAACTACAGAGCCCATTGATCCGCCAATGAAACCGAAATCCATACACGCAATGACAACGGGTTGACCTTCCATATTTCCTGTTCCAATGCGAATGGCATCTTTTAATCCCGTTTTTGCAATGGTTGTTTTAATGCGGTCTTTGTATGCTTTTGTATCTGTAAATTCAAGCGGATCACCACTTTTCAAATCGCCAGCAATTTCACTCCATTCGTGTTCGTCAAAGAGCACTGAAAAATATTGAGTGGAATTGATTTTATCATGGTGCCCACATTGGTTACAAACCCAATCATGATCTGCATGTTGGTCGCTAGTCACCACGTGTTTACACTCTGGACACTGATACCACAAACCTTCAGGAATTTCTTTTTTCTCTTGGCTGTCTGTTGTAATTCCTTGTTTTTTTCTTTTAAACCAACTCATGACTTCAAATTTTGAATGGACAAAAGTATCAAAATCGAATCAAATCATTACGAAAAGGTTAAATCGATAGAAAATTGTTTGAATCGACTTACATTCGCACTTGTGGGAAAATTAAGCATGAATCTAAATAGTTTGTTCCAAGCACTTGTTCCGAAGAATGAGAAGTGTTTCGGTTGGTTCGAAAAAGGAACAAAGAATATTGTTTTGGCGTCTGAATGTTTGAATCAGCTCATTGGAGGCGACGGTTCGAAGCGCATGATTTTATTTGAAAGAATGAAAAATCTTGAACACAAAGGCGATGAGATTACAGATGCTATCAAAAACGAAGTATCAACCGTTTTCGTTTTGCCTTTTGACCGTGAGGAGGTATACCAATTGGCTATTTTAATTGATGATGTTGTAGATGACATCCATGGCATTTCAAAACGTGTTGATCTGTACAAAATTCATCAGTTTCCCAGCGTATTTTCGGAAATGTCGAGTATCATTCACTTAACCGCTATAGAATTATTAGAGTTGGTTCAAGACTTCAAAAAGCTTCGATACAATGAAGCTGCGCGAGAACACATTAAAACCATCCGTGAATACGAAAGGCAAATGGATCACTTGCAAGAAAGTGCCATTGCAAATTTGTTTGAAACGGGAAGTGACCCCATAGAAATCATAAAAATTCAAGAGGTTTTTACCATCATGGCGAAAGCTCAAAAGCATGCAGGTGAAGCTGCAAGTCTCATTGAAGCGGTGCTTGTCAAGTTCAATTGAAATGAAGACCATTTTAATTACAGGAGCAAGTTCCGGTTTCGGTTTCGCGACAGCAAAACATTTTTTAGAGCATGAATGGAGGGTAATTGCTTTGTCACGCAGACAAGAGAAATTGCTTTCGTTATCAGCCCAAGAGGGACAGTTAATTGTGGTTTCATGTGATGTACGCGATGCTCAAGGGTTGAAGGAAAAGTTGACGCCTATATTGGAATCAACGCCACTTGATTGTCTATTTAACAATGCAGGTTTAGCTTTGGAAAAGGTAAGTGTTGAAGATGGAAATTTAGAATTATGGAAAACCATGATAGAGACCAACATACAGGGGGTACTCTATGTATCGAAGTTGGTTATTCCGTATTTGAAAAAACAAAAACAAGGAACCATTATCAATGTAAGTTCAATTGCAGGAAGGGAGGCCTATGAAGGAGGAAATGTGTATGGAGCTACCAAAGCTGCAGTGGCATTGTTGTCTAAAAGTATGCGCATTGAACTTGCACCTTATGGAATTAAAGTCTCAGATATAGCTCCTGGAGCAGCAGATACTGAATTTAGTCTTGTTCGCTTCCATCAAGATGAGGAAAAAGCAAAACAAGTGTATTCCGGCTACACACCATTAATGGCTGAGGACATTGCAAATGTCGTTTGGTTCTTGTGTAACTTGCCGCCTCATGTATGCATTCAAGAAATGGTGGTTATGCCCACAGCGCAGCCTGAGGCTAAGGTTGTCTTCAAGAAGAATTAATCTCTTTATTGGTTCACTTTTTTTTCTTTCAATCATTACTTCTTGTACACCGAAAGAAGAAGTTGATTTGATTTTGCACAATGGAGTCATTCACACGTTGGATGCCAATGGCAGCAAGTATGAGGCTATTGCAGTAAAAGATGGAAAAATAATAGCCATGGGTCCTGAAAGGGAAATATTGAATGGCTACAATGCTGCGCAGTATGTTGATTTGGAAAAGAAGTATGTTTATCCCGGATTCATTGATGCGCACGTTCATTTAGTAAGAATCGCTCAAATGACATTTGATGTGAATTTAATCGGCACCACAGGCACCTCAGAGATTATCCCAAGATTGCAAGCTCACACAGTTAAAAGATCAAGTGGCTGGATAGTGGGAAGAGGGTGGGATCAAAATGATTGGAGCAATGGTGACAGCGAACAACAGTTGTTTGAGAAGTTGAATGATTTGTATCCAGATACACCTGTGCTCTTAATTCGAATTGATGGACATGCGGGAATTGTTAATCAAGCGGGAATTGAGAAAACAAATTTTAATTTGAAATCGTGGAATGACCCGAAACAGATTGTGTTTTCAAACGCAGTGTTTACTGGAGTTGTTTTAGATAATGCTTTAGCGGAGATTCAGAAGTCTCTACCTCCATTATCACGAAGTGAGATGACCCAAGGGCTTATTTTGGCTCAACAAGAGTGTATATCGGCCGGATTAACTACCATAGATGAGGCTGGAATTTCCGTTTCGAATTATCAATTGATAGATTCTCTTCAGAAAACGGGAAGTTTCCATTTGAGGGTTTATGCTATGTTGCAAGATGATGAAGACAGCTGGAATTACATTCGAACACATGCACCAGATAGCACCTCTGCAATGCTCAAATGCCGTGCGGTTAAGTTAATGGTAGATGGGGCATTGGGAAGTCGGGGGGCATGTTTGAAATCGCCGTACAGTGATTTGATCGCGAGTAGGGGAAGTATGCTGCAAACGGCAGAGTATTATAAGTATCGCATGGCAGATGCATTTGTAAATAAGTGGCAAGTGTGCACACATGCTATTGGAGACAGCGCGAATAAGAGCGTTATGACTTGGTATGCTTCTATACTTATGGGGAAGAACAATAGAAGATGGCGGATTGAACATGCACAGGTTGTTGATGAGTTGGATTATCATTTTATACGAGATTTATCTTTGATTTTATCTGTTCAACCTACTCATGCTGTAAGTGATGGCCCCTGGGCTTATGATCGTTTGGGTGCAAATCGAATAAAGAATGCTTATGCTTACAGGAAGTTATACGATGTTTCGGGAATGTTGGCGTTAGGAACGGATTCTCCTGTTGAGGAAATATCTCCATTGCGAACATTTATTGCATCTGTTTTTAGAACAGATATGCGAAATAGGAATAAGCCATTTGGTATTGAGGAGAGGTTAGATCCACATGTAGCTCTTTATGGAATGACGGTTTGGCCAGCCATTGCAAATTTTGAGGAAAATGAAAAGGGAACATTGGAAATTGGTAAAATGGCTGATTTCACTGTAGTTTCAGTAGATTTATTTCAAGCTACAGAGGAGCAAATTCGAGAAGCAAAAATTGAAAAGACAGTCATAGGGGGCAAAGTCTTTAAAGAAGGCGTAAAAAAATAAAAAAATTTTAACATTGAGTTTAAGCGAGTTAAGTGCGAGTCGAGAAAAAAAGTAAGGAAACGAAAGAAAAAAAGTTGCGTAAGTAAAAAAGAGTAGTACATTTGCACCCGCTTTCAAAAACAAAAACGTTCTTTGAAGAAAGCGAAAAAAGAAAAGCGAAAAAAGTGAAAGAAAAGTTGTGAGAGAAAAAAAATGGTGTACATTTGCACCCGCTTTCAGAAAAGCATCTAAACAATGGTTCAGATGTGAAAGATAAAAAGAAGGGAATGAGAAAAAAAAACTTTGAAAAAAGTTTGTGGGAATGAAAAAGTAGTTGTATGTTTGCCGCCCGTTTCGACAAAAGGTCAAAAACGGGAAGTGAATAAGATAGAAAAAGTTCTTTGATATAATGCAGCAGTAAACAGGTAATTCGTCAAGCCAAAAGATTAAACTTTTTACAATGGAGAGTTTGATCCTGGCTCAGGATGAACGCTAGCGGCAGGCCTAAC
>CAYSEX010000090.1:0-6168 GCA_964430305.1 uncultured Chryseobacterium sp. | reverse complement strand
TGCAACAGCAGTATTGATGAAGGATTAACATTCACTGACTACTACGCCGATTTAGACAACGACGGATTCGGAGCTGGTACAGCAACAAGCAGTTGTGTTGACCTTGGAGCCGGATATGTTCTCGACAACACCGACTGCGATGATACCAACGCCAGCGTAAATCCTGCTGCAGAAGACATAGCCGGCAATGGCATAGATGAAAACTGCGACGGGCAAATTGACAACAGCATCGCAGAACTTGCAAACGCATTTATTCTTTATCCAAATCCAGCTTCAACCAACATAACACTGCAAGTGAACAGCAACTTGGTAGGGAAGGAGTTGATGATTTATGATGCAACGGGTAAGCTGATACACCAACAAAAAATTCTTTCAACACAAACGCCAATCTCTCTCTATCAAATGGCAACGGGCCATTACATGCTCAGAATTGACGAAGAGATAAAACAATTTGAAATCATAAAATAATCCCCGGCCCCCACTGCAAGGTGGGGGCTTTAAATTTCACGACGGGGGCTTTTTTGTAAATTCGCTCCATGAGATTGAAACTGTGTATTCTTTTTGCTTTGGTATCTTCCCTTTATGCCAATGCACAATTTTGGAAAAAGAAAGTTGAACTCCCCGGTATAGCAAGCCCCATGCTATTGCAACCCGGTTATACAACTTTCCCTCTAACAGATTATTTTTTGTCGCACGAAAACGTAGCCGCAATATCGCTGAGCAACAACAAAAAAGTAGGCTATAACGCTAAAGGTGAAGCCGTTTTTGCCGAGGAATCGTACCCTCCTCTTATGAACCTCAATTGCGAAACCAAATCAGGAAAACAATTTGATATTCCTGTTTTCGCTTCCGATAAAAAAAAGTATACCTTCATTTATCACGCATCGAAAGATGCTGTAAAATCAGTGCATGTTGCCGGGGCGTTTAACGGATGGAACAAAAACGCAACAGAACTTACCTTCAATCCTGAGACACAAAAGTGGTCTACCACTCTGTATTTGTCACCCGGTGTATACCCCTACAGAATATGGGAAGACGGTACCAATGAAATGTTAGACGGCACTAATTCGAAGCGCATGTCGAACGGTATGGGTGGAGAGAATAGCTACATTGAAATTGCAGGTTCTATGGAACCATACATGGAAGCCATTACCTACAAAAAGAGAATACTAACTGTCTACCTCACCGAAAAACCGGAGAATGTATTCGCATACATCAACAACAAGTTAGCAAAAGTTACGGTTTCTACAAAGGAAGATTCTACCTGCGGTTACTACACAGCTCAAATAGAAATCCCCTTCAAGTTTCGCTTGGTGAAAAGAGCAACGCTTCGCGTATTCGCATCTACTAGCAATTCACGTTTTAATGATCTCTTGTTTCCGCTTGCAGCGGGAAAACCCATTCTAAAAACCCAATGGCTGAATCGAAAAGACAGGCAATCCAATGTCATGTATTTCGCTATGGTAGATCGATTCATGGATGGAAATGCCAGCAACAATAGGCCTACCCAAGATGCACGTATACTACCTAAAGCAAATAATTTAGGCGGAGACCTTAAAGGAATAACCTCTAAAATAAAAAAGGGGTATTTCAATGACCTTGGAACAAACACCTTGTGGATTTCTCCCATTACAGAAAATGCTGAGGGTGCATGGGGACTTTGGAATAGAGGAGGCGATACGAGCATGTTCAGCGGATACCACGGCTACTGGCCAACATCACTCACCCGAATAGATAATCGATTTGGAACAGAAAAGGAATTCAAGCAACTGCTTCGCGTAGCACACAGACACGGCTTGAACGTATACCTTGATTATGTGGCACACCATGTACATGAACAGCATCCCCTGATAAAAGATCATCCCAATTGGACCACTCCACTGTATTTGCCAGATGGAACCATGAATACAGAAAAGTGGGACGAACATAGACTTACAACCTGGTTTGACACCTTCCTTCCAACTTGGGATTTTGAAAAACCAGAGGTGGTTAACGCACTTACAGATACCGCCATGTTTTGGGTGACCAATTACAAATTAGACGGATTTAGGCACGATGCAACCAAACACATTCGTACAGAATTTTGGAAAACCTTAACACATAAAATTAAAGTTGAGAATAAAAATGTTTTTCAAATCGGAGAAACATACGGAAGCCCAGAACTCATTGCCTCTTACTTAGGTAGCGGTCAAATGGATGCGCAATTCGATTTTAATCTATATGACGCGGCAGTAGAAGCATTCGCAACAGATGGAAAAGGCTATGCCAACTTAGCAAGAGTAATGAGAGAGAGTACCAAATATTATGGTGGGCATCACCTCATGGGGAATATAACCGGCAATCAAGATCGAGCACGATTCATAAGCTATGCCGACGGATCTGTTCAATTCAATGAAGATCCAAAGGCTGCCGGATGGAGCAGAGAAATAAAAAACAACGGACAAATAGGATTTGTTAAACTGGAACAACTCACCGCTTTCTTAATGGCCATTCCAGGAATTCCGTGTATTTATTATGGCGATGAAATTGGGCTTCCGGGAGCCAATGATCCAGATAACAGACGCATGATGCAATTTGAAAATTGGAATGAATCACAACATGCACTGCATGAACATACGCAGAATTTAATCAACCTCAGAAGAGAGAATATGGCTCTTTTGTATGGAGAATTGATTATTCTTCGAGCCGATGCAGAGGCTTTGGTTTTCATGAGAAGGTATCTGGATCAAACGGTAATTTGTGCATTTGGAAAGCACGGTACCGCAGTGAATGTAGATCTGAACCAATATGTTTTTGGCCAAGCTGTGAAACGCAATCCGGTCGCTTTCACATCGAATACCTCATTATCAAATGATGATTTTATTGGCCACGGATCATCGAACAATTTTCTGCAATTCTTTGTGGGTCCGAACGGATACACCTTCGTTACAATGCAATGAACGCTCATCTAAAAAGCAATAGAGTAGGAGATGCGCGTGCCGCTGCTGTGAACAGGTTAGTTCAAATTGGAGAATCAGAAAGAGAGGCAAACGCGCAAGTGAAAATGCTCTTCGAATGTTTATTCGGTTTTACTTCTTCAGATTTGGTTCTAAATGCAGGCATGTCTTTTTCGGAAAGTGAATTGTTGCAATTGCACAAGGCATTGAACCGCTTAGAACAGCATGAACCCCTTCAATACGTGTTGGGCCATGCTTATTTTTTCGGATTGAAATTTAAGGTTTCGGCACATGTTTTAATACCAAGGCCTGAAACGGAAGAATTGGTGCAATGGATTTTAGATGCAGAGTTGAAACGTAATTTGGTGTTGTTAGATGTTGGAACAGGAAGCGGAATCATTCCCGTTGCATTGAAAAAAAACAGGCCCGAATGGCAGTGCATGGGATTAGATGTTTCTCATTCAGCGCTTAATATTGCCAAGTTGAATGCCCAAGAACTGCAGGTTGATATTAAATGGCTGCATGGCGATGCATTGGGTGAATTGCCTTTCCCTCAAGTTGATGTACTGGTTTCGAATCCGCCTTACATTCCTTTCGATGAGAAAGGAACCATGGATAAGAAAGTGACTCAGTACGAACCCGAATTGGCTTTGTTTGTGGAGAATCAAGATCCATTGATTTTTTACAGAGCAATATTGAATCAAGCGCTTCAAATGAACCCCACTCCAGTTGTTTATTTTGAGCTACATGAAATGTATGCCGAAGCAACCAGAGAATTGGCGTTAGAAAAAGGGTTTAGAGCTGAGTTGAAAGAAGATGCTCAGGGGAAGAATAGAATGCTGCGTTGCGAGAGTAAATAGTCAATTGGTAAATTCATTATTTACATTCTTACGTTTTATTCAAAAGACTGGAACCTTTTTGAATTTCTGTTTGTTCATGTATTGTGGAGCTACTATTTTGAACCACTTTTTTTCGAATTATTACTGAATATCAATGCACGAACCTGTTAAAATTACCAAAGTGGCCATGTTTATTGATGGCTCTTTTTTCCTTCAAGTCAATACGTTTTATAAATATCATCATTACGTAGGTAAGAGTTTTCATTACTCTGGATTCATTGATTATGTGCGTCACAAAGTGGCGCAGCTTGAGCATTCCAGATACAATTTGTGTCAGGTGGTTGAAGCGCATTGGTTTCGTGGTAGATACCCAACTTCAGCCATGGAGTTGAAGTATCCAGATGCCGCGAAACGTCTTGAGATTATGACGAATGAGCGTAAGATGGAAGATACGCTGATTTATCAGGGAATTACGAGTCATTATTATCCGCTTCAAGTAGATCACGAAACAGGCGAAACACAAGAGCGCCCCATCAATGTGTGGTTCGCAACAGAAGCACTCGCCATGGCCGCAAAAGGTTTGTTTGATGTGTTGGTGATTGTAGGCGGTGACAGTGAGTACAAACATTTGGCAGCAAAACTTTCTGCTCTCGGTGTTCGCACCATGGTCTTGGGCTGGAACATTACGTACGAAGCCGATACGCAAAATGGCTTCCGCAGTAGATACATTAAAACTTCGCAAGCATTGATAGATGAGTGTACTTATCCGGTTTGGTTAGATAAGATTATAGATCAAGGATTGGAAGATGCAGACAGGCTCATTCAGAACTTGTTTCACAATTAATTAGCCTTCCATTCCGCCTTCTCCACCCCCCATGTTTTTGCGCTTGAATAACTGCGCATCCATTTTTCCAAATCGCCAAGAAACGGTAAAGCGAAACATTTGCCAATCGCGTCTTTTAAATGTGGTTTGTTCAAAATATGGAGAGCTGCTGTGAATGACATTCACACGCGTTTTCAAGATGTCTGTGGCACTAAATGAGAGAACCAAACTCTTGTTTTGCAAAAATTCTTTGCGAATCGAAACGTCTAAACCATAAGTGGGCTCTACGTATCCTTGAACCGTGTTGGTGCTTCCTCCCCACATTCCGCCACCACCACCACCCATACCCATTCCTCCCATTCCGCCACCACCACCGCCTCGCTCGCTGCTTCCAACTTCTAATGCGCGCTTACTGCTGTAATCAACCATGGCTTGAATAGATGTGTTGTTTGGAATCAACTGAAATGCTCTTCCTCCAATATTCACTTTGCCTTTTCCATTCGGAAGTTTGAAGTTCAAGGTAGACTTCACCCAAAATGAGTTGATGTTATTTTTTAAGTTGGCATCCAAATTTGTTCCATCAATACTCGAATTGTATACATTCAAATTGGTGTTCAATTCAAGTATTTTAAATAAGCTGTTGCGTGAGACAAATTCCAATCCCAATGCCTGCGAACTGCTTGCATTTTCATACGTTGTAACTACTACAGAATCTGCTAGGTTTTCGCTGTATTCAATGTTCTGCTGACGCACCGTAACATTTTGTGTATACCTTCCATAAGCCGAAACAATGATGGTGTTCTTTTTATTTGGAATCCACTGCCAGCTCAATTCAGCGGTCTGCGTGAACTCGGGTTTAATATTCGGATTACCACGTTGAATATTCAACGAATCGCTATAATCAGTAAATGGCTGAAGTTGCATGAAACTTGGACGATTTATTTTTCTATTCAATGCAAATTGAACATCTTGCTTTTCAGTAAGAACACGCGTAACGAAAAGAGAAGGAAATAAACTAAGCTTATACTGGTATTCAAAGTTTTGTCCGGTAGACAACAACTCTCCTTTGTAATTGCTCGTTTCAGCACGAAGACCAGTTTTTATTTTCCAAGAGGGTAGATCAAACGCTGCGGTAGTATAAGCAGCACCCACTTGGTCAACATAATGATAATTCACAAAAAGCGATGTAATGTCGGTCCAAATGCCATTGTTCAGCGTACTGTTGTTGTATTGACTTGTGAAATCACGCATGCTAAATCTTCCACCCGCCTCAAGTCTGAATCGTTCTGAAATCTCCGATTCAAAATCCAATTGAGATGTAATTAAATATTGAGAAACATCTCCCAATTGTCTTTGCTGTACTGCGTCAAAATCATTGTACAACGTAAAGTAGTCTCCAGTGAAATGACTTTGAATGCGATTAAAATTCACATCGGCATTTAACTCTGTTCCTTCCTTTGTAAATAAGTGTTTGTACAAGATACTTGCTCCAAAATTTTGAAATTCGCGTTTGGTTGTACTCTCTCTAAAATAAGAAGAATTCCCACCGCTTAATGTGTCGGTAAGCACA
>CAYSEX010000089.1:0-6176 GCA_964430305.1 uncultured Chryseobacterium sp. | reverse complement strand
TGAGAATACCAACACAATGGGTGTTGGTGTTTTCATCGCAAAGAATGAATGTTTGGGAATGTGCTGTGATTTCATTCAAAAGAATTTGCACAATTTCATCAAAAGAAAAAATAATTTTTGAGTTCATTCCGAGGGTAAAGTTATGGTTTAATCTTCTGAACTATTCTTAAGTTGCATGAAAATATTATAGGCTCCTTTCACAACTATTTTCTGATTTTTTAGTGATTCGGCATCCACAAGTTCTGCGTAGTTTTCATTTGTATAGCCGAGTTGAACTTGTGTTAATTCGAATAGGCCATTTCCTTTTTCAATGAAGACATAATCTTGTTTTTCAAATTGCAAGATGGCTTCTTTGGGCACCGTTAATCCATTAGAATTAGGTGCTGAAATTTCAGCATTCCAAATTGAACCGAGAGTCGCAGATTGCTTTTCAAGTGTGCAAATAACTTCAATTTTTCCGTTATTGTCTACCACGGGTTGTATATATTGAATGGTGGTTTCAATTTTTTTAGACGGACTAATCAGATCTACAAGGCTAACGGGCTGTCCTGGTTTGAGATATGGTAAATCTTTTTCGAATACAATGATTTTTGCAATTGGATTTTCCACGCCCACATAGCTCATCCATACAGCATCTGCTGCGATATAACTACCAACTGAAGCTTCAATTGAAGAAACAATTCCATTGTTTTTTGCTACTACGTTGACCTGCGATGAAATATTGTTTGCATTGAGTCGCTCTGCCTGAATACCAATCATTTTTAACTTTTCTTTCAAACTCATCATGCGAATTTTTGCTGCCTGTTCTGCTGACTTAACTTCTTCGTAGTTTTTCTCACTTGATGCTTTAGAGGCAATCAGCTCCTCTTGTCTTTTGGCATTTTTTTGATGGAGTTCAAATTCATTTTTTGCAAGAAGATAGTCTTGTTGAATGACTATGTAATCTGGATGTTCAATAACACCTAGTATTTGACCTGATGTTATCTGTTGACCAGGAATGACATTACTTGACACCACATATCCACCAAAGGGAGATGTAACTTGTATGTTTTCATTGGCATTAACCTCAATGGTAGCGGTTCCCTGTACAGTGCGGTTTATCATTTGCTCCGATGGTAATTCAGCATATACTTCAAGCTGGGCCAATTGGTCTGAAGTAAGTTGAATGGTATTCTGAGCAGTTTCCTCTTTTTGTTGTTCCTCTGGGACACTGTTGCAAGCAGCGAAAAAGAGCAGTATTGGAATTATTCTTTTCATGATTTATTTTTCTTTAATGAATTCAATTTCTATGAGAGTATTGTTTTTAAGTTGAAGTGTGGACCAAAAGTTCAATTGCATTTGCATGAGATTTTGGTTGTTATATGACCATTCAATATAGCTGATGTCGCCCGTTTCTAGCTGTTTGTTTATTTGATTCGAGACTTGCTTGACTTGTTCTGAATCATTCACCCACTTTGCGAGTGATGTTAATTGGTTGTTTACTTGATTGAGTTGCTCAAAAAGAGAATTCAATTTTGAATCAAATTCTCTGATAAGTAGAGTGGTTTTTAATTTTTGAATATCTGTGTTAACCATACTTACTGCGAGAGTCGCATTTTGTTTTTTCCGATTTCCGGGTAGAACTATTGCTGCGCTGAAAGAGGTGAATCTAGACGTTGGACCGTAATACTGATCTGCACCTGAAATATTCTGATAACCCACAATAGACATGTTATTTAAGGCAAGTTCAAGTGTAGGCTTTTTTAATTGTTTCAAGATTTCAGTTTCTGTTATAGAGAGGTCTTGTTCCAATTGTGCTATACGAATTTCTGAGTTTATAAAATCTTCATTGGCGGCAGATGAGTATTGAAATTCGATGTCATTCTCGCTTAAAATCAATTTTTCAGACCAACCAACAAGATGTTGTAGTGAGTATAGTTCTTGGTTTCTTTCAAGTGTTAATTGCATTAATTGCTGTGTGAATTGAAGTTTTTGTTGTTCTACCAAAAGGTTGGCATAAGCAGTTTCATCTCCAAGTTCGATGCGCTTTTTGGTCAATTTTTCAACTTCATCAATTCTGGAAATATTTTCTTGTAGAAGAGCAATTTTTTTTGAAAGAACCGCACAATTGAAGAATCCTTGTTTAATTAAACGGAACACCTCTTTTCTTGCAACTGAAATTTGTTGCTCGGCAATAGCAATTTTCTTTTGCTGTTGTTTACTTAGAGACTCTGAGTATCCGGGTAGATGAAAAGACTCAGAAATAGAAATGCGGTGATCCATAGCAGCACTGTTCACATTACCGTATTCATTCGAAATTGACAAAGGTCCCCAATTTCGATACACGCTGCCTTTTTTGCATTCAGACTCAAAAGATAATTTGGCAGCTTGAATAGATAAATTATTCTTCTCTGCATTCAAGATTAAATCTTCCAATGTTATCTCTTGTTGAGCATGGATATTTGAAAAAGACAGCAATGACAAGAATACGGTTACGGGTAGTGCTATCCGTTTTTTCAGTGATAGATTTCTCTGCCAGACATACAAAATTGGCAGAACATAAAGGGTGAGAATGGTAGCAGAAACAAGTCCGCCAATTACAACCAAAGCTAATGGTCGTTGAACTTCGGCTCCGGCCCCCTGTGAAATGGCCATTGGAATAAATCCAAGTGAAGGGGCTAGAGCGGTCATTAACACGGATCTCAATCGAATTTTGGTTCCTTGTGCTGCGATGCGTCTATAATCATTCCATCCTTCTGATTCTAGTCTTTTGAATTCGGCAATCATAAGAATACCCTCCAAAACGGCAACTCCAAAAAGAGCAATAAAACCAACACCTGCCGAAATACTGAAATTGGTTCCTGTAATGAACAAAGTAAAAATGCCACCAATGGCTGAAAGAGGAATAGCGGTGTATACAAGTAAACTATCCTTGATGCTACCTAGCGCGAAGTACAAAAGAAGGAAAATCATGGAAAGAGCAACAGGAACAACAATTGAAAGTCGATCTTTTGCAGCTGTAAGATTTTCAAAAGTTCCACCGTAATTGATGCTGTATCCATCGGGAAATTTTATTTCTTTCTCTTCTTTGTTTTTAATGTCTTGAACAACGGATTGTACGTCTCTTCCCCGAACATTGAATCCAATGATTATTCTTCTTCTTGTATTTTCACGTTGTACTTGATTCACACCATCGGTTTCCTCTATAGCAGCTATAGCAGAGAGTGGAATGGGAACATTGTTTCTGTTGGTCACAATCATTTGAAGTATATCTTGAGTTTTGTTTCTGAAATTTTCATCGGATCGAATTACGATATCAAATTTTTTCTCCCCCTCATAAAAGGAACCTGCTGTCTTTCCTGCGAAAGCTGTTTCTATCCAAGCGTTTGCTTCTTCTACTGTAATGCCATACTTGGCAAGTTGCTCTCGTTTCAATTTAATAATTATCTGAGGCATACCTGTTACAGACTCAACGTATATGTCTTTTACGCCCTCAATGCTTTCTGCAATGGCCGAGAGTTTTGAAGCGTAGAGTGAGAGTGTGTCTAAATCTTCACCATAAATTTTACACACTACATCTTGTCTTGCCCCCGTCATAAGTTCATTGAACCGCATTTGCACAGGGTACTGGAATCCAAGACTTAATCCAGGTATCTTTTTTCCCTCTTCACCCATTTTTTCTGCCAATTCATCGAAAGACTTTGCTGAGGTCCATTCACTTTTTGGTTTTAAAATAATCATCATATCTGCCGCCTCCATAGGCATAGGGTCTGTTGGAATTTCACCACTTCCAATTTTGGTTACAATTTTTTCAATCTCAGGAAATTTCTGAAGTAACAAGTGCGATGCTTTTTGGGAAGATTCAATTGTTGTATTTAAATTACTTCCTGTTAGAACCCTTGTCTCTACAGCGAAATCGCCCTCTTCTAATTTGGGTATGAATTCTCCCCCGAGAAAAGTAGAGGTGAATACTGCGCAAGCAAAAATGAAAATAGTTAATAGCATTATTATTTTAGATCGTTTGAATATTCGTTCCAAAGAGCGTTGGTAATTGCGCTCAATGAATATCATCATGCGATCAGAGATTGAAATTTTATTGCTTTTTAATTTTCTAGGAAGGAACAGAGATGCCATCATGGGAACATAGGTGAGTGAAAGAATGAAGGCACCTATAATTGCGAAAATGAGTGTTTGTGCCATGGGCTTAAACATTTTCCCTTCTATACCTGAAAGCGTGAGAAGTGGCAGATACACAATGAGAATAATGAGCTGACCAAAGACAGCTGAATTCAATATTCTGCTGGAAGCACTTTTCACTTCGCTATTCATTTCTATTTGTGAATAGCCTTGCATTTCTTTCCATTTTTTATGGTGAGTTATTTGATGCATAATGGCCTCAATAATGATGACGGTTCCGTCTACAATCATTCCGAAATCAATTGCACCAAGGCTCATTAAATTTCCACTAACACCAAAAATATTCATCATGCCAACAGCAAAAAGCATGGCTAAAGGAATGACCGAAGCAACCAACAAGCCTGCTCGCAATTGACCTAGAAACAAAACCAAAACGAATATTACAATGAGTGCACCTTCAATTAAATTGGTTTCAACTGTGTGAATGGCATTATTGACCATTTTCGTTCTATCTAGGAAGGGCTCAATGATGACTCCTTCTGGAAGTGTTTTTTTAATTTCTTCAATTCGAACTTTTACATCATTGATAACTTCAGATGAATTTGCCCCCTTTAACATCATTACAATTGCACCAACGGTTTCTCCTTGGTCATTGTAACAAACGGCGCCAAATCGATTGGCTTTACCTTCTTTTATTGCAGCAACATCTCTCAAAAGGACGGGAGATTCATTTTTATAGCCGACTACAATTGACTCTAAATCTTGAATGGATTGTGTTAATCCTTCAGTTCGAATAAAAAGAGCTTGAGGTCCTTTTTCTATGTAAGACCCCCCCGTATTGCTGTTATTCTGTTCTACGGCTTTTAAAATCTCATCTAAGGTAATTTCGCGAGAAGCTAGCCATTGAGGTTGAACAGCAATTTCATATTGCTTTAGATTGCCTCCAAAACTGGAAACATCTGCTACACCTGGAGTTCCAAGTAACTGCTTGCGAATATACCAGTCTTGAATGGTACGAAGTTCACTCAGTGAATATCTGTTCTCAAATCCAGGAGCAGCGCGAACAGTATACTGATAAATTTCTCCTAATCCGGTTGTTACTGGGGCCATTTCAGGTTTGCCAACTCCCTCTGGAATACTAGACTGAACTTGCTGTAATCGCTCTGAAATTTGCTGACGAGCCCAATAAACATCTGTTTCATCGTCAAATACAATGGTAATTAGAGAAAGTCCGAATCTGGAAAATGAACGAAGTTCTTTTCTTCCCGGAATATTACTAATACTTTGTTCAATAGGTACGGTAATTAGGCGTTCAATATCAGTTGCCCCCAATGCTGGACTAACTGTTATTATTTGTACTTGATTATCTGTAATGTCTGGAACAGCATCTATGGGTAATTGAGTTACCTCAAAAACTCCCCAACCTATAAGGGCGAGCGTTAAAATGGCAATGATGAGTTTATTTTCAACAGAAAATTGAATTATGCGAGAAAGCATAGAAACGGGTATTAATTTTTTAAATGAATTGCGACTCAACAGAGTTGTTGAATCTGATAACAAACGCCAGGTCCAAACTATTGGGGCGGTTGGAAAATGGCGATGGGTAATTTTTGCAACTCACCCATTTTTTGACGAACCGGATACGCAACAATTTTCACTTTGAATTCAGCTCTAATTGTTGGGCATTTAGAGAAAATCATAACGAAAGAATTGTAATGTTGAGCTACTGATTTAAGCGGTAATTCTTCATTGTCTCTCGGGTGATCGTTTTTGTGATTCTTACTTTGTTCTCCATAGTGGAGGTTAATAAAATCAATCAGAGAAAGATTCGATTGTTCAGATTGGTGTTCAATGAAATGTTCAAAGAAGATTGGAATACGGGCTATCTCCATGAGTATGCCTCCTGCAAATACATTGATGGTTTGCAGTTGCACTAACGCGATGATAACTATCCATTTTCTCACAAAACAAAAATAGGCAACTATTTAATAAGATGACGTCTTTCAAATACCTAACTAAAAAGACCCTCCGTATTTGATTTACTTCCAGGTTGCAAATAC
>CAYSEX010000088.1:0-6209 GCA_964430305.1 uncultured Chryseobacterium sp. | reverse complement strand
TCCACGAATTAATTTCATTGAACGAAGATAACCAAGGTTGTGGGGCATATCTTTGCCACATGGATGAAAATCGTCTAAATGCGCTTCGCGAAGAATTGAATAAAAATCACCGTTGGCCCAGTGAGTTCATGTTTAAATTCATTGTTCCATCGCATGAAGAAAAGGTCACAGCCATTAAGACCTTATTTGGAGAAAGCGCACATTACGCCATGAAATGGAGTTCAAATGGAAAATTTACGGCCATTACCGTTCGGGCCATGATGCTGCATGTAGATGAGATTTTCGAAAAGTACACAGAGGCAAGTAAAATAGAAGGAATAATAAGTTTGTAACTATGGATTTAATAACTACTGCTCGGAATGTTTTGTTGGTTTCACTCTTAGCCATGCTGGCGTACGTTTTATACAAGCGCATGTTGCATGTTATGCGTAAACAACATACCATGCAAAAATTTCCTTCGCTTCCCAATCAACTGCATTGGACTCAAGATAATCAAGGGCAGGTAGCCGTGACCTTGCACCAAGGGATGTCGATTGAAATTTCAATTTATAATGAAAATGGTGAGCTCATGTTTATCGTAGCATCAGGCGAATATCCAAAAGGAGATCATGTCTTTCAGTTCGAAAAAAATGCATTGCAGTCAGGAAGGTATTACTACAAGCTTATTTCTCCACATGAAGAAGCATCTCAATATTTTCAAGTTGCATGAAAATCGTATTCCTTGGCACTCCTGAATTTGCAACCACTTCACTGAAGGCCATTCATGAGAGTGGGCATACCGTTGTAGGCGTTGTTACTGCGCCTGACAAACCTGCCGGAAGGGGTCAGCAAATGCACATGAGTGATGTGAAAAAATATGCCCTTGAATATGGGCTACCCTTACTTCAACCTGAAAAACTCAGAGATGAGCAATTCCTTATTGAATTAAAAAATTTGAATGCAGACATCTTCGTTGTTGTTGCATTTCGGATGCTCCCTGAAGTGGTTTGGAACATGCCAAAATTGGGCACTGTGAATCTCCATGGTTCTTTGCTACCGAATTACCGTGGGGCCGCGCCAATTCAATGGGCCGTTATCAATGGTGAAACCAGCACAGGTTGCACTGTTTTTCAATTAACTCATGAAATAGACACCGGCGATATACTGAAACGTGAAGAAATGGAAATTGAGGCGAATGAAACTGCTGGTGAATTGTATGCACGCATGATGCACGCGGGCGCCAAACTTTTGGTAGAAGCATTGAATGAAATTGAGCTCGGAAAAATAGAGCGCGTAAATCAAAATTCTGTCCTTCCAACTGAACTCAAATCTGCCCCGAAATTGGAGAAAGAACATGGAAGAATAAACCCCAACCTCTCTCCTGAAGCGATAAACAATCTTGTTCGTGGTGTAACTCCATTTCCTGGAGCATTCACCACAGTGCAAGGAAAAGTTTTGAAAGTGCATGCAGGAAAGCCGCTAATCGAACAGCATAACTGTATCAAAGGCGAATTTGTTAGCGATGGAAAGACCGTGTTGAAAATTGCGGTGGACGGTGGATTTTATGAATTGACTGAAGTTCAATTGGAGGGAAAAAAACGCATGCAGGTGGAAGAATTTTTAAGGGGAAACAGCAACTTGTTTTCATAAACTGCCAACTATCTTTGTTACCATGAAAATAATCTCTTTCAATGTGAATGGCGTTCGCGCCGTAGTCAAAAAAACGTTTATTGAAGACATGACCTCTTTGAATGCAGACATCATTTGTCTTCAAGAAACAAAAGCCAATGACGCGCAAGTAGCCGAAGCACTTCAACCGTTATCAAATATCTATTCTATTTTTTCCTCTTCAGCTGAACGACCCGGTTACAGCGGAACCGCAGTACTCTCTAAGGTAAAGCCATTGAGCGTAGGCTATGGTTTGGGAATAGCTGAGCATGACACCGAAGGTCGCTTGATAACGTGTGAATTCAATGATTTTTATTTAATCAACACGTACGTACCCAACAGTGGCTCCGAACTCGCTCGTTTAGATTATAGAGAATCGTGGGATGAAGCATTGCTGAATTATATGTTGGAATTGGAAAAGAAAAAGCCTGTGGTTTTGTGTGGCGATTTGAATGTTGCGCATCAGCCCATTGACCTTGCTAATCCAAAAAGCAATTACAACAAGAGCGCTGGATACACACAAAGTGAAATTGACGGACTTTCGAATTTTATTGCAGCAGGATACAAAGACACCTTCAGGCATTTCCATACCGACACGGTTAAATACAGCTGGTGGAGCGCTCGATTCAATTCACGCGCGAAAAATGTTGGATGGAGAATTGATTATTTCCTTGCCAGCGAAAAGCTGTTGGCTCAGATGAACGACGCTTTTATTTTAAATGATATCATGGGCTCTGATCACTGCCCAGTAGGAATAGATTTAAACATATGAGTTATAAAAAATGGATTGGCGGTGCCATAGGATGGGCACTTGGAGGTCCCATTGGTGGCTTAATTGGCTTCGCTGTGGGATATATGGCTGATGATTCCAGCCTCAGTACACAAACAGATTCACAGCCACGTACGGGCCGATACAGACGCACAACGAGCCCAAGAGATTTCTCGAGCGCTCTCTTGGTCTTGTCTGCAGCGGTGATGAAAGCAGATGGAAAACTCATGAAAAGTGAGCTTCAATTCATTCGTGAATTTTATGCCAAGCAATTTGGAGAGGCTGCTGCTGCCGAGCAAATAGGAATATTGAAAGAGCTTTTAAACAAAGACATTCCGGTGAAGCAGGTATGCCATCAGATTCGTGATTTCATGGAGCATCCCATGAGACTGCAGCTCATGCATTACTTGTTCGGAATTGCGCAAAGCGATGGAAAAGTTGATCTTTCTGAGATTACTATTTTGAATCAGATCGCCACGGACATGAATATTTCAAGCAAAGACTTTGAAAGTTTGAAGGCCATGTTTTACAAGGATATCAATGCCTCTTACACCATACTTGAAATAACGCCCGAAGCTTCAGATGACGAAGTGAAAAAGGCGTTCAGAAAAATGGCCATGAAATACCATCCAGATAAAGTCAAAGATCTTGGAGAACAACACGCCACGGCCGCTCAAGAAAAATTCATCAAGGTGCAAGAAGCCTATGATCACATTCGCAAAGAGCGTGGCATGAAATAGTTTCGTACATTCGAAAAACCATTATCAGCGAAATGAAACGACTCCTTATACTCACCATTTTTCTTAGTTCGTGGAACTTCGTTCTATCTCAAAATTATTTTCTCAATGGCAACGCTATTGCCACTGGAAATGATTGTTACCAATTGACAGATGCGTTGAATTATCAGAACGGAACTGTTTGGTATGCCAATCAAATTGACTTAAATCAGGCATTCGACATTACGTTTGAAATGAACGTTGGAAACAATGACGGTGGTGCTGATGGAATTTGTTTTGTCATGCATACCCAAGGAACAAGTGCCATTGGTCAAAGTGGTGGAGGATTGGGATATTTGAATTTTGGAACTTCGTTGGCAGTTGAATTTGATACCTATCAGAACGGAGATTACGGTGATCCCTTTTACGATCATATTGCTATAGTTCGCAATGGAGATATTAATCACAACGGTGCAAACAATTTAGCGGGTCCGGTTCAAATGGATGCTTTTAATGCCAATACCGAAGACGGACAAACAAGAACGGTTCGAATTACGTGGAACCCTACAACCCAGCTTTTTCAAGTTTATTACAATTGTGTATTTCGAATTCAAACCACTGTTGATATCATCAATACCATTTTCAATGGACAAAGTAATGTGTATTGGGGATTCACAGCTGCAACGGGAGGAGCCGTAAATGTTCAAACCGTTTGCTTAACTCCAAACATTTTAAATGTTGGAAACGAAGTACAAATTTGTGAAGGAGGAAGCACCCCCCTCTCTGTGGGTGCTGCGCTGAACAACACTTACGTGTGGACACCAACAACCTACCTGAGTGATCCAACTTCGGCAAGCCCAATTGCCACTCCCCCTTCAAGCACAACCTACACAGTCATGTATACTGATTTATGTGGAATTGATGTAACACAAACCATTGATGTACTTGTGGAACCCTTAACGGTGAATTTGAATACACCAACGGTATTGACCTGCAATGCCCCTACAGCAAGTATCTCTTCGTTCTCGAATTTCCCTGGAGTAGCGTATTCATGGACAGGTCCCGGCATTTCAACTGCCAACAATGCATCTTCCATTCAACTCAATGCTCCGGGTTGGTATGTTTTAGAGACCAATGTCAACAACCAGTGTTTTGATTCAGATTCTGTTTTGGTTATCTCCAATCAAATCCCCCCTGAATTAACACTATTGGAATCAGCAGGCACTTTAAATTGCACCGTTTTAACCTCTGAAATAACAGCTGAATCCAACCTCTCACCCAATAATTTCAATTGGAGCGGATTGAACATCGCCCAAATCAATGGATCATCCATTGTGGTTGATGGTCCCGGTATATACAATTGCTTGGTGACCAATCCCAACAATGGATGCACAACAAGTGCTAGTGTAACCATAAATCAAAATACACAAAGCCCCGTTTTAACTGGATTAACAACCGACACTTTAACTTGTGAAATTCCAACCATTACATTAGAGTCTTGGGAAGATTTAAATGTTTTGAGTGAGACCAATTACACTTGGTATACGTCCAATTGGAATTTATTTTCCACCGAAATTTATCCTCAGATTAACACATCAGGTATTTACAACCTGATTGCCTACAATTCGAGTAATACGTGTGCTGATACGCTAACAGTGAATGTTGTTACTGACGCATCGAATCAATTCAACATCAACACCATCCAGTTTGCAAACGTTGTAACACTTGAAACTGCCGATGGAATAAATGATTGTTGGAATATTTTCCATGATCAGTTGCTACCCGAAGAACTTTCATTCCTCATATCAGTGAAGAAAATTTTCATTTTCAACCGATGGGGAGATCAACTCCTTGAGCTGAAAAATCAATTCAGCATATGTGAGGAATTGAAAGATTTAACAAAAGGCACTTATTACTTTATAGTTGAAATTGAAACCATCTGTGGTACCGAACAAAATCTCAAGAAAGAAGGTTTTTTTCTTCTGAAATAATAGCAACCTTCAGCTATATTTGTCGTAACCTAAACAACATTCCTGAATAATCAGGACTATTTTGTCGTAAACCTATGCGAATAAAACCATTCCTATTGGTGGTTTGTGCTTGTTTGGCTATGCTGCCAACATCCACAACCGCCTCGAATTCTCCACTAATTAGTGCTACCCTTCCTTTTGAATTACCACCTGCGCCCCCAGCCAATGCAGGTATTGATCAAAACATCTGTGGATTAACCACTACTATGGCAGGGAATAACCCGGCCCCAGGAACAGGTCTATGGACCCTCGTGAGTGGTCCTGGTACCGCTGCTTTCGTTAACCCAGTTATTAGAAACACGAGTGTGACTGTATCAGTCGCAGGTGTATATATTTTTCAATGGACCATTACAGATGGATCAACAGGACTATCTACAAATGACCAAGTTCAGGTAAGTTTTTCAAACCCAGCTTCGACTTCAAATGCTGGTCCAGATCAGACTGTTTGCGGAAACCAAGCAACCATGGCAGGTAATACCCCCACTTCGGGATTTGGTAGCTGGTTCAGTGTTTCTGGGCCTGGTACAATTTCCTTCTCAAATCCTTCGAGCCCAAGTTGCCTAGTGACCGCATCTGTTGATGGAACATACATTCTTCAATGGAATATTTTCAATGGCGTTTGTCCTGTGACTTCAGATCAAGTAAGCGTAACTTTCAATAGTCAAGCTCCCGCCCCCAACGCCGGGTTTGACGCTGTTATTTGTGGGTTAACCTACACCCTCAATGGCAATGACCCTTCACCTTCAACCGGCCTTTGGACCTTGAACAGTGGTCCCGGCTCAGCAACCTTTAACAACGCAGCGCAATACAACACTTCAGTTACTGTCTCAGTTCCGGGAGTTTATTTGTTTGATTGGACCATAACAAATCCTGTTTGTCCGCCTGAAGCCATAAGTGTACAAATCACATTCAATTTTTATCCTGAAACATGTAACGGTATAGATGATGACTGTGATACACAAATCGACGAAGGTGTGCTGATTACCTATTATGTAGATGCTGATGGTGATGGATTTGGTGATGCAACTCAGTTTACTCAAGCTTGTA
>CAYSEX010000087.1:0-6237 GCA_964430305.1 uncultured Chryseobacterium sp. | reverse complement strand
TACCTTTGTTAGAAACAGCATAAGAGCCATCCATTGGATCCGCCTGTGCAGTAAATACAATCGGACAAGATTCAGTTCCGTTAGCAATGATTCTGCCTCCACGAGAAATAATTAATGCCGTTGCTTCTGCAGCTACAGCATTTGCAGCACCTTTAATTACTGTACCTGGTTGAATTGTCAAAGTTTGACCTGAAGGGATGTAAATCTTTTTGTCAAGGATATACGTTTTATCACATGTAAAATTTGCACCTGCTGTTAACTCACCACCATATGTGCCGGAAATTGCAGTGTAACCTGCCATAGTGGAAACAACAACTTCTGTTCTTGAAGCTACTGGTGGGCATCCGCATGATGCTCCTAGATTTGATTGTGCCGTGGCAGATGCCATAGCTCCCATTGCAACAACTCCTGCCGCAATGGCCTTGAAAATGTTTAGGTTTTTCATAATGTAATTTTGGTTTTTCATTGCGTCAAAATTCTACTTTCAAGAATGTGTTAGAATGAAAAAGACATTACATTATTATTAATGAAGAAGGGCCCAAATGGGCCCTTTGTTAGGTAATTATTTACATTGTGAAATATGGGAATTTCAAATTCTTAACTTTCTGTTCACTTGCCTCCAATCATATGTCTGAATGCAATTCCAGCTTGCATTGAATGCCAACGCTTTTCAATTAAACTATTCGTGATTGAATTTAGATTCGATTGCTGTTGCATGTAAAAAGAAAATTTAGTTTTTTCATCAATTTTCTTATCAAAGCCCACACGCATTTGAGAACTACAAACGATCGAATTTAAATCAGCTTCATTGGAAAAATATTGATCTCTGTTATCACCGGTAAATCGAATGGTCTCTGTAGATTTGATTAAGTATGCTGTTTCAAGAGCAATTGAGACGAAGGGCTTCAACTTCTTTGATGTATTCAATGTATATTGAACTCCCAGAGGAACAGTTGCGTATGAATATTTGCGCATGTATTTATCAATAGACAAATCCACGCAATCTGCGCACAACTCCTTTTTTGCATCGAATGAAATTCCTGAAATTATTCCCAAATTCTCATTGAAATCTTTCGTTAAACGAATACCAAAATTGTAGGTATCCTGTGCGTCAATTCGAGATATCAATTGATCATTCAATCCACTAAGTGCATCATTTGTTTTTTCAGAATACATCAACCATCCATAATTTGCTTGTACTCCAAGATACCACGACTGTGCATGAACGAAATGAAAACTGTAAATGCAGAGAAATAAGGTGAAATATTTCTTCATAAATTAATTTTTTACACAACGAATACTCATACCGTACTTCCTGTAGGTCTTTTGACGAAAAATTTGTTTTTTGTTTGCATCAATATATCGGTAATACGCCTCATTTTGATTTGAATTTGATGTCCACCAAAATGCGGTGTTTCCCTGAGAACTTCGTTCTCCATTAAAGAGAATGCAACCACCCGGTAACGCTTCAAAACCATATTTTCCCGTACCAAATAAAAATGAACCTTCCAACCATCCAATGGAAAACTTTGGAACTAAATCTTCAGCTTCGGTTTCACCACGCCATCCCAAGCTGTTCACATTTGATACTCCAATTGCCTCTTCTAATTTTTTCCAGTCCTCATCTGTAGGAACATGCCATCCGGCCGGAGCAATTCCACGTGGATCTTGAATGACCGCATGGTTATACAATAGACCGTACAACGTATCATTAACAAACGTGTAAGCAGGGCCCGTTACATTTCCCCAAACTGAATCAGGTGAGTCAGGTGAAATTTCTAATATTGAACTCCCGTCATTAAAGATATTCACCGCCAAATTTTCAGCCATCCACCACTGATCACCAATTTTAACAGTTGCATAAACCTGACCTTGTGAATCAACAACGGTTCCTCTTTCAATAACATATTCATCGGTATTTTCCTCATTGCATGAAATGAATACCGCAGTGAATAAACTCAATTTAAACCACCAAATAATTGCTTTCATCTCATTATAATTTGAAGAACATTTTACTCATCTTTCCGTTTGTTGAGATCACTTGTATGTGATATAGACCCGATTCATATTGAGACAAGCTAATGGTCTCACTATAGTTTGTATCAATTGACCCCAATATTCTAGATGACAACAAATTTCCGTATTGAGAATATATTTCGTAGGTCACATCACCCGGCTCGTATTGTAAGATATTTAAAGTAAGATTGTCTTGCACTGGATTTGGAAACAACTGAATGTCTAACGATTCACCAGATAATTGCGGACAAACCTCAGCAATATCTCTTCCATTACATGAACCCGGATAACAACAAAGTTCTTGAATATTCAAGTTTGCACTTGGATCAAAATTGCATGCCATTGAATCTGTGCATCCCATTATGATCTCATTGATGCAGCTTCCATCCAATAAACAAACGAACGAGGAATTGTATTCCAAATAATTCGGATCAGTGCACCCACATGCAAATGGGTAACTTAGGAATGGGTTGTAAGCCGTATTACCGTCGAGTAAGGTATCAACTGACACATAATTCATAGTTACGAGATTTCCATTCTCGAGATACTCAACCGTGACATTCAAATTAAAATCAAGCTCTCCAAGAGTCGTAATTTGAGCAATCAAAACTTCATTTTTTTCAGGTAACTTGCCTGCAAATGGAATTGAGCTTTCCAACAAGAAATTGGTGCTTTCGAATTCAACTCCTTTTCTTAAAGAACCAAAGATGGTACTATCATTCCCGGTTGTGAAATCTAAAATTCCAACTGAATTCCATACTGCCGCGTTTGTAAGTAACGTGTCCATTCCGTCTGCTACTGTCAGTGGAACTCCAGCTGAAGAATCTTGGTTCATTAATAAACCTGTGCTAATTGCAGCACTTCCACCATCATTGTTCATTCCACCAATAAATGACCCATCGAGATCATCTGACTTCGGCACACCAAAAAATAATTTCGAACCTTGTTTAGCGGTTTGACCAATGGTTATGTAACTATCTAAAGCCATGGTATTTTCTCCGTACGAAACCTTGGTGAAATCTTTTCCAAACGTATTACCATTTAAGTTATTGAAAATGGTATCTGTAGACCCAATTCGAAAAGGATGATCGACATTTCCGAATAAACCTTTCACACGGGTACCTGGAAGTAAGTCTAAGTATATGCGATATGTTTTTGAACCTTGAATTAGCGTTCCTCCTGTTACGTCTGATGCATCATTCAAATCTGAGACATAATAAGTCTCCACATGCACTCTTTCCAATTGACCAAACCCCTGAATACCAAAAAGCAGTGTAAGGGTAGCTAAAATTATTTTTTTCATAATTTGTATGTTATGCTTAATTGATAATTCGTTCCAAAACGGAAACGGTCATAGTCATACCAACCTGCTTCAGTAGTTTGAACTTCTCCAGCATAATTAATGGAATCTATTTTGTACGCTCTTCGAACTGGGGTATTTAATAAATCGCGAATGGTCATACTCATAGACCAATGATCTGTTAATTTCTTGGATACTTTCAGGTCAATCATGTGTCTTGGTATTTCATAAACATCGGGTCTACCTTTAATAGCACCTGCAATTACCAATCGTGGACCTTGAACATTATAGCTTGCAGTAACATTCAAACCAATTGAATCCGCATTGTATGTAATGATTGAATTTACCAGATAAGGCGCCTGCCCGAACATTGGTCGGTTCAACGTATCAAGAATTGTATATACTTTTTCTCCGTTGATAATCTGTAAATCTCTACGAATAAATTCAGCTTTGGATTTAACTAACGTAACATTCGCTCGTAACTCGAAATGATCTCCAATCTCCCTTTTTCCTTCAAACTCAAGACCCAAGACATTCGATTTCGCAATATTCTCCCAAGTTATACCTGCTGAACCAAATCCCATTTCAATGTGATTTTTAAAATCTTTATAGAACGCACTCGCGCTTAACATGTTTCCAGATTTGAAATAAGTCTCAGCCCTAAAATCGTAATTTGTAATTCCTACCATTTTCAGATCGGAATTACCATAAACCAATGTTCTAAACTCATTGTCCAAAATGGCGGCATCACTCAATTCCCTGATGCTTGGTCTTGCCAATGACTTGCCATAATTCATACGGAGATTGGTTTGGCCCAACTCTTCATTTTTCAGCTTATATACCAAACTCACATTTGGTAGGAAATCAAATTGCTGAATTTCCCCTGGATTTACAAGTGGGAAACCACCCACGTTTTCTCTTCGAATATCACCACGTGCATAACCCAGTCTATTGTACTCATCTACATCAACAAAAATATCTGTGTGCTCCAATCTTAACCCACCAATAAGTCGCAGGTGCTGATTTATTTCAAAATCAGAAGACAAATAGGCAGCGTTAACATTGCTATTGCCAAAAGAGTGGTTTCGGATGTAATTGTTTCGTACATAATAATATTGAAAATTATCACCCATGATAAACTTGTCTGGTGACAAATAACCATCGAGGTCATTCGAAGTCAAAGGGTCAAGCGACGCATTGGGGTTCGCGAATAATTTGTATTCATCGTTATCAATTTTTCGATCATTGCGCTGAGAAGCCAATCCAAAATTCAACTTTCTTGTCAAACCTTCTTTTTGACAAAAAGCCAAAGGTAATTCACCACCCAAACGCAAGTCCATTAAGTTCTCATCTAAGTATCTATAAAATCGTCGAATTCCCTCTCCAAAGGTTGGACTGAATACGTATCCCGTAATCTGGGTATAGTTCACAACACCCATTGCGTATTGAGTTGACTTAAAATCAGGAGCAATACTTTGCCCGTCAGTGTAACTAAAATTGGATTCAATTTTCAGTTTGTTTTTTGGGAAGAAGTGAGAGGTAGCAAATTGATAAACCAACTGTTTGCGTTGCTCATAAAAAATATTCGCATTGATATTCACCTCTTCAAATGCGCTTGAAAAAGGAACACCAGAGTAATTCGCAACATCATTTACACCAATAAAATTTGGCATGAACATCATGGATACACGGTGATTCGCATTCAACTTATATGCTACATTGAATAACGCATTCCATGAATTTGTTTCACGTCCAATTTGAACCGCATCTTGTCTGTCAACAGGATAATTCAACGAAGCATCGCCGACACGTTGAGAGGTACCATTGGCATCAAATCGGTAATTTGAACCATAACGAACACCAACAAAATACCCGAGCGATTTTCCAAACAATTTCAACTCATTACCAATACTCACATTTTGAGTAAAATTGATTGGAGCCCTCTTGTATCGAACACTCCAATTGTTCGCGAAGCCACTATTATAGTCAGTGCCCTGCGGGTTTATTAAATTAAATGCTTGAGGTTTATAGGTAAGATTGTAATTATTTCTTGCAGATTGATAAGCTGCTTGATCATTGATTTGGTTCGCAGATAACAGGCCCAATTGAACCAATCCTAGACGGAAATAGATATCGGATTCTGACGAACCATCTTGCCAACCATGAACACCGAGTTGAGTGAAGTAATCTCCGAGGCCCAATGCCACAAACTCCCGGTATTGCGACGGGTCAAGATTGGGAGAGTTTACATTATCCGTTTCACGAATACGCACACCACCATCAAAACCCAACCAATCTGTTGAGCTTCTATCGGAAGTGATGATGTCTTTGAAAGTAGACTGCGGGTTATATCCAAATTGAGATTCTATTGCTAAAGTCAATTGATCTGGATAATCTTTTGTCTCAACTGAAATATATGCACCTGCCCAATCGCCCGGTAAATCAGCACTCTGCGTCTTTGTGATAATAATGTTATCAATTAAACTCGCTGGAAAAATATCTAACTTAATGTTATTGGTTAATGGATCTAAGGTCGGAATTCGTGAACCATTCAATGTAGTTCTAACATATCTATCGCCTATTCCTCGAACAGTAATTAAGCCTCCGCTTGTGCTCACACCAGACACTCTCGCAATGGCGGAAACTACGTTTGGATCACCAATTTTTTTCATCGTTTCACCGGAGATAAAGTCAATGGTCTTCGCCTCGTTCATTTTCAACTTATCTAAATATCCATCTGAATTTTTCACAGCCTTGGCTTTTACATCAATTCCAGTCATCACATAAGACGAACTAAACATTGTAAAATTCAAACTCTTTGTCTCACCATTTGAAAATTGAATCTTTTCTTCAAGCGTATTGTAACTCATGAGTACGAAATTCAAGGTGTACAATTTTGAATCGGGAAATTTCAATTCGAA
>CAYSEX010000086.1:0-6297 GCA_964430305.1 uncultured Chryseobacterium sp. | reverse complement strand
TACATCTTCATTAAGCATCGGTGATAACTTAGAAGGAGATGGTTTTGCTCCGTCAACTTACACAGCGAACATTAACCTTCCTGCTGGTGCTACTGTGGTTTCTGCGAATATCATTTTCACAGACGTTACGTCACAATACATGGGTGAAGCACGTTGGGAACTTTCTGGTGCTGCAACAACTGCACCTGCAGGATTCCCTTCAACAGGATGGGGTTTACAAACCATTGACTTCACAACTGCTATTCCTGTAACTTCAGGTGGAGCGTTGACTTTGACATTGACAGATACTTATGATGATGCAGGTATTGACTTTACAATTGCTAACGCAACTGTAGAAGTTACTTACACATCTCCAAATACAGTTGCTTGGTTTGCTGATGCAGCAGCTACGCAATTGATTGGAATTGGTACTTCTTTAGATGTTGTTGGAACTACTGTTGCTGCTGAGCCTGCAACAAGTGGAACTTACACTGTATATGCTGCACAATATGACGGTACTTGTTATGGTCCTGTTACTGCTGCTACCTTAGAAGTGGGTGCACCTCTAGCTGTAGATATTACAGTTCCAGCAGGTTGTACGTATTCTGTTGGTTTAGTAGATTCTTATGGCGATGGATGGAACGGTGGATCGTTGACTGTATTGGTTGATGGTGTTGCAGTTCTTTCTGGTTTAACTGTTGCAAACGGATTCGGTCCTGAATTCCACAACTTCTCAGTTACTCCAGGTCAAACCATTGTCATGAACTACACTGCAGGTCAGTGGGCTGGTGAAAACAGTTATGTAGTATATGATGGTGCTGACGGAGTTGGTGCTGTTATTTACACATCTTCTGCTGCTCCTGCTGCATCTGCATCAATCACAAACAGCTGCAGTGGTGGAACTATTTGTCCAGGTGCAAACCAAACATTAACTGCAACCATTACTGGTGGTGGAGCTCCATATGTTTATTCTTGGAGCACAGGAGAATCTACACCATCTATTGTTGTTGCTGCTTCTTCAACTCCAGTTACAGTTACTGTGACTGATGCTTGTGGAAATTCTCTTACAGATTCATACACCGCTAACGTAGCTTCAGTGCCTACAGTTGCTATTGCAGGTCCTTCTGCCATTTTGGTGAATGACTTTACCGTAACGCCTCCAGGTTCTGGTACTTGGACAATCTCTGGATTTGATGCTGGTTCTACATTTGCTTGGAACTATTCTACAACTCCAACAGGTCCATGGACTCCAACAGGTGGTACTTCTGAGACACAAACATTGTATGCTACTGGAAACGGTGGAACAATCTACCTTCAAGGTGTTGCTAACAACGGATGTCCAGCGTACTCAAACGTTATTGAAGTAGTTCTTGGAAATGCTATAGATTCTACATGTAATGCTTATGCATTAACTGCGGGTAACCAAGGCGGATTGGCGTTTAGCACTGCTGCATCTGGTTTACAGCCTGGTGAAAGTGCTGGATTTGCAACAACATCAATTTGGTTCACATTCGTAGCTCCTGCTTCGGGTCGTGTTTCACTTGATTCATACAACGCTGCTGGTTCAGACAACTACATGACTGTTTATTCTGCAACAGATTGCAATGACTTAACAACATTCACTCAAGTAGCTTCAGACGATGATAGCGGTTTTGGTGGAAACGCTTATATTGCAAACATTGCATGTTTAACTCCAGGTCAAACCTACTATGTACAAGTTCGTCCGTACAGCACTGCTCAAGCTGCTTATGTGATTACATTGACTGAGTTAAGCAACGCGGCTCCAACCATTGCAAACGTTCCAGCGAACATTACACTTCCTGCTCAACAGGGTCAGTGTGGTTCTATCGTTACTTGGGTTGCTCCAACTTTACAAGATGATCAAGTTGCTTGTGCAACCATGACTTCGAACTACACAAGTGGATCAAGCTTCCCATTAGGAACAACAACTGTAACCTACACAGCTACAGATGGTCAAGGTTTAACAGCAACTGCTTCTTTCACTGTAACTATCAATGATCTACAATTGCCAACAATCACTGCTCCTGCCGCTGTTGCAGTTTCAGTTGATGCTGGTACTTGTTCAGCTACAAACGTTACTTTAGGAACACCAACTACAGCAGACAACTGCTCTGTAGCAAACGTTTCGAACAACGCTCCTGCAACTTTCCCAGTGGGTACAACTACTGTAACTTGGACTGTTGTTGATGCTGCTGGTAACACGGCTACTGCAACTCAAAATGTTGTGGTAACTGCTGGCGCTACAGACGTTTGTTCAAACTCAATTGACGACAACTGTAATGGTCTAGTAGACGAAAACTGTCACACATTCTCTGTTGACATGACATGTGCTGGTGTAACATTTACAAATGTTTATGTTACTGGTCCATGGTGTGGATGGTGCGGTGCTGACGTGTACAACGTTATGACTGACCCTGATGCAGACGGTATCTACACTGTAACTGTTGCTTTACCTGCTGGTAACGTTGAATACAAGTACATGGTTGATAACTGGGCTTCTCAAGAAAACTTGATTGATGACATGGTTAACGGTGGTACTTGTGCACCTATTACGGATTACTGGAGCTATGCAAACAGACAAGTTGTTGTAGGTTCTACAAACAATGATGTTTACGGTAGATGTTCTGCTTGTGATGTTGCAGTACCAGGTTGTACTGACGTAACTGCTGCAAACTACAACAGTGCTGCTACAGTAGACAACGGTTCATGTTTATATGCTACAACATTCAATGTTGACATGTCTTGTGCTGGTGCATTTACAAACGTATATGTAACTGGTCCATGGTGTGGCTGGTGTGCTGCTGAATTGTACAACGTTATGACTGATGTTAACGGTGATGGAATCTATTCTGTTACTCTTAACTTGGCTGGTAACGTTGAATACAAGTACATGGTTGACAACTGGGCTTCTCAAGAGAACTTGGTTGACGATATGCAGAACGGTGGTACTTGTGCCCCTGTAACTGACTACTTCAGCTATGCAAACAGAACAACAACTGGTGGTAGCACTACCAACGATGTTTATGGACGTTGTTCAGCTTGTCCAATTCTTGGTTGTACAAATGCAACAGCATGTAACTACGACGCTACTGCAACTCAAGACGATGGTTCTTGTGTATTGCCAGCATTAAGCTACTACGTTGATGCTGATAACGACGGATTCGGAGCAGGAACTGCTACATTGTATTGCACAAATCCAGGTGCAGGTTATTCAACACTTGGAACTGACTGTAACGATGCTTTAGCTGCTGTTAATCCAAATGCTTCAGAGAACTGTTCTACAACTTACGATGATAACTGTAACGGTTCTATCAACGAAGGTTGTGTAAGCAACTTGCCTGGTGAAAACCCAAGCAATTCAATCTCAATGGCTACTTCAACTTGGCCAAACTGTTTCTCTAACGTAAACAGCACGTTGGCTGGAATGTCTGCTTCATCAGCATCTCAGACTACATGTTTAACTGGAGAAGACAAGTGGTATCAGTTTGTTGCTACAACTGAAGGTGTAAGCATCTTAGTTAACTCAACTCAAAATGATATCTTGATTGAACTTCAAACTGCAGCAGGTACTTTGGTAGCTCAAGAAAATGCAGTTGCTGGTTTAGGTACTGAAATCTTAAACTTCTACGGCTTAACTGCTGGTCAGGTGTATAAGGTTGGTATCCGTAACTACGATAGCAGCTTAGGTATTGGTACATTCTCAGCATGCGTGCGTATGTTGAAGCGTGGTGGTTGTGACTACGGTCCAGGTCCATACAGCTTGTGTCAGTATTTCAAAGCAGCTTGGGCTGGTTCAGGTTCACAATATCGTTTCACTTTCACCGGTACGTCTGGTGTAGCTAACGGTAACGTTTATACAAAGACTCAGGCAACTGATATCTGTGTATTGAGCACTGTTACTCCTACATTACCATATGGTTCTTCTTACAACGTGTTAATCACTAACATCTATACTTTACAAGATGGTGCTGGTAACAACGAAGTATTGGAAGTTCCTGCTTTAGCTCCTTGTACTTTGAACACCATTGCTGAGCCTGTATCACAATTACGCGCTAGCGACCGTTGTTCAGCTGGTCCACGTTTCCGTTCAGCAGTTGTGGCTTCATTGCCATGGTCTTGCGGAGCAATTAACTGGAGATGGGAGTTTGTAGAGGTAGACGGATCGAACAACCCTGTTGGTCTTCCAATCTATCACTTACGTAACGCAGCTAGTAACTACTTGAACTTAGGAACTGTTGCAGCATTGCAATATGGTAAAACATATGCAGTACGCACTTGTCCTATCTTCACTTACACTGGAACCAACTACAACTGGGGTCCAACTCAGTACATGTGTATCATTGGTCAATCAGGAATGGTTGCTGAAGGTGCAAATGCACAAGCTGGTAACGACGTAAGAGATGCTCAAGATTTATCTCAAAACTTGAATGTATATCCTAACCCAACAAACGGTTCAGATATCAACATTCAGTTGAGCAACATCACATCTGAGAACGTACAAGTACGTGTATTGGATGCAATGGGTCGTGTAGTATTCGCAAACCGCTACGCAGTAGACGGAATGTTCACTACCAACATGACTTTCGATCGTCCGTTGGCGAATGGACTTTACATGATTGAAGCAAGCTTCAACGGTGAGGTTCTTACTCAACGCATGATGGTTCAGAAGTAAGATTTTCTGAATATACAATGAGGAACCCCCGAGCATTCGCTCGGGGGTTTTTCTTTGAGGCAACTTTTAAAGTCAAGGTCGTCTTTTAATTACCTTAACTTAATCTTAACCATGCGAAATGTAATTGTTTTGTTTGGTGCATGTCTCGGCTTATTCTTAACCCCAGATTTGCATGCACAACTATTTACAAGAGTTACCGAGACCTCAGGTGTGTTGGCCATGAATGGTCTTACCCAATGGGGAAACGGAGTAAGTTTTTTCGATGTAGATGAAGATGGCTGGGATGATATTACGATTTGTATTGCCAATGCACCAACACGTTATTACAAAAATGTGCAAGGTGTCTATCAGTTACAGGCATTTTTTCCAAATGTTGGAGATACGAAATCATGCACGTGGTCAGATTTTGATAATGACGGATTCAATGATTTACTCATAACAAGTAAGAACACGCCTTTACAGTTTTATCATAACACGGGAGATGGTGGCTTCATTGAAATTTCAGATAGTTTAGACGTTTCGTTCAATACGAATCTTCGCACATGGGGAGCGGCAATGGGAGATCCAGACCGTGATGGAGACTTGGATATGTACATTGCGAACTACGGATTTCCAACCGCGGCAAATACGTTTTTAATCAATTCAAATCTTCATTTTAATAAATATGTAAATTCGGGTTTAACGAATTACGCCAAAAATACGTTTCAACCGGTTTGGTGCGATCTTGACGGTGACCTGAATCAAGATCTTCATTTGATAAACGATAGGGCTACACGCAATGATTATTTTAAGCAAATAGCTCCTTTGGTGTTTAGTGACCAAAGTGTAGCGAATGGATTGGGGATTGCCCTAGACGCCATGTCGAATTCTTTTTGCGATTATGATAATGATGGCGATTTGGATTTATATGTAACCAATATACTTGGTAATTATCTCATGAAACAAGATAGTTTAGGTTTTTTTACTGATGTTGCAGGTACGCTGAATGTAAAAGTAAACGAGTGGTCTTGGAGTGGCTTGTGGTTAGATATTCAGAATGATGGTTGGCAGGATTTATTCGTAACAACCGAAGACTTGGGATTTGAATACCCTACGCACCACAGTTTGTTCATTAACAATGAAGCGGTATTTAATGAGGATTATTCTGAGGGAATATTAGAATATGCTCATGGACATTTTGCTGCAGCGAAAGGTGATTACAACAATGATGGTTCATATGATATAGTTCTTTCCCCAGAATCAAATAAAGAGTTTGAGTTATTCCGGAATAATAAATTGGATTCAAATCATTTTTTGAAATTTCGATTGGAAGGAAGGTGCAGCAATAGAAACGGCTGGGGAACACGATACGAATATTACACAGGCGGGCAGAGGAGTGTAGGTTACACGGTTTCTAGTGACAATTATATAGCTCAAAACTCTCAAAATATCATATTGAGTTTAGGGGAACACACGCAAATAGATAGTTTGAAATTGTTCTGGATCAGTGGAGTAGAGGACGTCTTTTACAATCTGCCGGCAGATTCTATGTATGTACTTGTTGAAGGCGATTCAAAAGACAATATCACTGCTTCGCAAACAATAGTTTGTAACAGCAACACAGAAGTCTACCTGGCATTGCCTGA
>CAYSEX010000085.1:0-6386 GCA_964430305.1 uncultured Chryseobacterium sp. | reverse complement strand
TTTAGATCGAAGTCTAGTCAGTTTTGGGTAAATACGGATAGAAAAAAAATGACCCCTAAGGGTCATTTTTTCTAAATATAGTTTTTCATAGCTCTTCTAGAGTTGAATTAATTTTAGACACTCAAAACGCTGTTCTAGCTGAGTTAATAACAAAATTATTCTACAGGAACCAAGTGAAATTCATATACCTCATTTCCATCATCAATGCGATACCAAAATTCATTTTCTTTTAGTTTGAGAATAATGAGGTCTTCACTTGATTGACCACTTACACCACTTCTGCGAATTTCACTTTCATCTGCTTGAAAGTCCCATTTTCCGTCGCCAGAATCAAGAGTTGAGTTGTAGCTGTAATTACCATTTTTATCGTAGGTTTCTGTGTAATTAATGGTAGTGAATCCATTGGTGATATCTACATTATTTAATGTAACTTTCTCCATTTTCCAGGTGTTTGCAACGCGTTCGGTTCTTGAACGAAGAGACAAACCAGGTCCTTCTGGATATTTTTTACACGAAAAAATGGATAATGCTAGAAATGCAATGGTTATGAGAAGAGATTGTTTCATAATGTGCGTTTCACTCTAAAATAAGAATAATAATAGAGAAATTCAAATCTTTTTCATTCAGTATCTTAACTATTAATCTATTGTTGTCTGTTGTATTTCAATTAGTTGGTTTGTGTGCAACAATAATTAAATGTGAATTTGAGGCGAATGGTTACTTTGCTAGGATTCAAAAATTGAAGATTCTATTTTGTGAGGTAAACATTTCCCGATAGTTTTCCGCTAAAAGCTTTCCATTCGCCGTATGCATTATAGTTGTGTCCTGTGATTTTTTCCATTTTGTCGTCCATTTCTGGGCAGTCAGTGAAGTAAACGGTGAAAAATCCATCCCATTTATCATCGCCAGGTTCTTTTAAAATGAGTTTATAAGCCATTTGGTTTCCCATGCATTCCCCTCCAGATTGTCTATCGTCTTCCATTATAGTTCCAGAAATTGGACGTTTATTGTTTCCCGCAATATTGTATCCGGTTGCAATATTTCCTTGAATGTTTTCAATTACAATTGTCAGTTTTTTATCTCGTAAATTTCCATTCCAAGTTCCCAGAATAAAAGCATAATTTGGATTAACCGCGGAAGATGTACTGTTTGTATTTTCCTTTGGATTATTGCTATTGTTTTTTTCGACCTCTTTTTCTTTTACATTTTCATTATTGGTTGAAGTGGTTGCGGGGTTTGGTGTTGAGCTTTCGTTGCCACATGAGAAGAGTATTCCTGTAATTAACATCGAAGCAATGAGCGTTTTTATTTTCATTTTTTTTATTTTTAAGGTTTTATTCAATGTTTTTGTCAATTAAAACAAATGGATGATTTTTTTCTTTTGACGACGTTGCCATTCAAATTTGATTTATACATTTTCCAAAGATTCGATTCCGCCAACATTTGTAATTCGCATTAAAATGACAAAATGATTAATTTTTTATTGAATTTTGTGCGAGACAAGAACCAAACATACTAAATTTTTTGCTGTAGTTTAAGGTTTTTGAACAATTGTTTTAACCAATTTCCCTCACCATACAATATGTATCAAATCCAGAAACACGCCGAACCTCTTTCACCTGAAACCCAATGCGCTCATAAACGCGCTTGTTTTTTTCGATGGTTGTTTCTATAAGTATAGGAAGTTGCTTTTCTTGCTGATACGCAAAGAGTGCATTGCGCAATTCAAAAATGGCCTGGGTACCTCTTGCATCTTTTCTCACTGCCAAGTACGAACAATGTATGAAATTTTCATATTGCGCATGAAAGGCCTGTACTTCTCTTTTTCTTGCTAGCACGCGAGATAAGCGAGTAGGGCCAATGGCAAATAAGATTAAAAAGAACCGGGTATACCAAGCGGCTTGCTTTTTCCTGTTGTTTTCAAAAAAGCAAATGATTCCATTTGCTGTTGAGTCGAGGTGAACACCTGCATTTCTTTCGGCCTCTGATAAGAGATAGCGGGCCACGAAGTAAATCTTTAAACGAAAGAAACCCTTGTTGCCAATGGTAAATAAGACCGATCGGTTGTCAACAAGGGTTTCTTTTAATAGTTCGAAAGCACTAGGCATTCCAAGGATATGTGTAATCTTTGGGTGTTACAAAAGTTTCTTTTATGGTACGCGGAGAAACCCAACGTAAGAGATTTAAATATGATCCGGCTTTGTCGTTTGTTCCGCTTCCTCTTGCGCCACCAAAAGGCTGCTGTCCAACAACTGCCCCCGTTGGTTTATCATTGATATAGAAATTTCCAGCCGCATTTTCAAGCACACGCATGGCTTGATCAATAGCATATCTGTCTTTTGAAATTACGGCACCAGTCAAGGCGTATTCACTTGTTGCATTCACTAAATGCAAGGTGTCGGCCCAATTGTCATCTGCGTATACATACAAGGTAACAACAGGTCCGAAAATTTCTTCTTCCATGGTTCTGAAGTGTGGATTCGTTGTAACTACCACGGTGGGTTGAATAAAATATCCCACTGAATCGTCATACGTTCCTCCTGCAATAATTTCAGCGTCGGACTGTGTTTTCACGAAGTCAATGTATCCGGCAATTTTATCGAATGCTCGCTTATCAATTACAGCATTCACGAAATGAGTAAAATCTTCTGGAGATCCAACGGTAATGCGTTTCAAATCGGAAACAATTTTTTCTTTCACTTGAGGCCACATAGATGCTGGAATATAGGCTCTACTGGCTGCGGAGCACTTCTGGCCTTGGAATTCAAAAGCGCCACGAATAATAGCAGTAGCCACTTCTTCGGCATTCGCAGATGGGTGGGCAACCACAAAATCTTTTCCGCCCGTTTCACCTACTATACGCGGATAGGTTCTATACTTGTCTAAGTTGCTTCCAATCTCTTTCCACAGGTGTTTGAAAACAGCAGTAGATCCGGTGAAATGCAATCCGGCAAAATCGCGATGCGAAAAAATAACATCTCCGGCCACTGGACCATCAACCGTGATCATGGTAATAACGCCTTCAGGTAATCCAGCTTCTTCAAAAAGCTCCATGATCACATGGGCGCTGTACACTTGTGTGTCTGAAGGTTTCCAAACGCATACATTGCCCATCATGACTGCAGATGCTGGTAAATTTCCGGCAATGGCCGTGAAGTTAAATGGAGTAATGGCGAAGACAAAACCTTCTAATGGACGATACTCCAAACGATTCCACATGCCAGGCTGCGAGTCGGGTTGCTCTTTATAAATCTGTTGCATGTAGTATACATTGAATCGCAAGAAATCTACAAACTCACAAGCAGCATCAATTTCGGCTTGGTGTGCATTTTTTCCTTGTCCCAACATTGTGGCTGCATTCATGCGATCGCGATATGGGCCAGCGAGTAGATCAGCAGCCTTTAAAAAGATTGCGGCTCTATGTTCCCACGGTAAAGCGGCCCAACGCTCTTTGGCGGCTAGTGAAGTTTCAATGGCTTGTTGCACGTGTGCGGAAGTTCCGCGATTTAGAAAGCCAAGTGTTTTTTTATGATCTTGTGGAGAGACTAGCGGTAGTTTCTCATTTGTGCGAACATGATTTGCACCAATGTACATGGGTACATCAATGGGATCTTGCTTGTACATTTTTTGATACATGGCAAGCAAAGACGCTCGCTCTGCGCTTCCTGGCGCATATCCTTTTACCGGTTCATTAACGGGTTTTGGAACGTTGAATACTCCTTTCGGCATGATTTATTTTTTTGGAGCAAGAAATCCGAAATTCTTGCTGTAGTTTAACATTTGTTCTGAAAAGCTCTTTGCGTATGTGACTTTCACGTCTACAATATTTCCATTTTTGTCCTTCACAGGTTCAAGTATTGGATTTACAAATCCGTTGTATGGAGGAATGTTTAAAGTTTCTGATCGTTTTAAAACTTCTTCGTGAAGCGCCAATTCAACTTTTTTCCCGTATCCGTCGGCAAGTTTCTTTGCAGCGGCATAATCGCCCTGAGAGGTAATGCGTTGAACTTCGCGAAGCAACTCACCAACAAGTTCTCGCATGCGTTCGTAGTTGTTGATGTTGAAATAGGTCTTGCCGTTTCGAATCTCTCTTGAAATGACATTTTCACTTGCGCCACGCTCAATGAGCCAGTTGCTAATCCAAGCTCTATTTCTCATGTGAGCTTCTTCTATTTCTTCGCCCAATTTTAATCGGCGAAGTTGAACGGTCATGGCATTGCGAATGTATCCGTCATATTCTGCTTTGCCTACCTCAAGGCTTTCCATGAGACCCAGTTCTACCAATTTCGGATCCATGACATAATACAAGGCCACGAGGTCTGCTCTTCCTTCTTCAATGGTAGAGGCAAATTCTTTTAGTGTTTGCGAACTTGCAGGAACGTTTGTTTCCAATTGACCGCTCGCATGTCCAATAACTTCGTGCATGGCGGTGTGCATTTTTCCTGCAAGAGCTCCGTATTTCTCCGCGCGGGCAATTTCTTCATCATCATTTGCAAATTCTTTCAAAAGGCCTGATCCACCTGCATTGTTGGCCGCATCTTCTATGTTCCCCAAACTCACGCTTTTTGAACCATGCATGGCCCGAATCCATTGGGCATTCGGAAGGTTCACACCAATTGGAGTAGAAGGAGAAGCGTCACCGGCTTCACCTGCAACATTCACCACTTTATATGTAATTCCTTTCACTTCTTTTTTCTTGTGCTCTGCCATGATGGGTGAATTATCTTCAAACCATTGGGCGTTTTGCATCATGACTTTCATGCGGTCACTTGCCTCGAAATCATTGATTTCTACAATGGCTTCAAATGATCCTCGCTTTCCAATAGGGTCATTATAGACTTCCACAAATCCATGAATGAAATCAATATCACCTTCGGTGGCATTCACCCACTGAATGTTAAAATCATCCCATGTGCGCAAGTCACCGGTTTTGTAAAATTCAATAAGCTTTCTCAAGGCTACTGCTTGCTTGTCATTTTCAGCAACCGTTACCGCTTTTTCTAACCACAGGCAAACTTGTTCTAGGGCTGCGCTGTATTTTCCACCTACGCGGTATACATCTTCTACAAGAACACCATTCTCTTTTCTTAGGTTGGCGTTGATGCCGTATGAAAGTGGAGCGCGGTCTCCGGGGAGCTCTTTTGAAGCATAAAAATCGAATGCTTCTTTTGTAGATACGCCTTCATAGAAATTGACCGAAGAGTTTTCAATGAGTCCTTTAGCAGCATCTTTCTCTACTTTTCTACCGGCAAAAGTGGGGTCGAATAACACACGTAAAATTTCTTCAGATACGCTTGTCTGTGTCAATTGACAGAGATCAAAAAAGTAATCTTTCGAGAATTGAGGCTGGTGTTTCATGTTACTGTAGTGGTGATGAATACCATTGCTCATCCATATCTGCTTCAGATACGTTTCGAAATGTAGCCATTCCGCAGCAGATTTATCACCCGTGTAGGTGGTGTATATTTTTTCAAGAGTGGCGCGAACTTCAAGATTGTATTTGGAGTTTTGATCCCACATGATATCTCTTCCCGCTAAACCGGCCATGGTTAAATAGTATACCAATTCTTTTTGCTTCGGAGTTAAACGGTCAAACCCGTCCAGTTTGTAACGTAAGATGCGAATGTCTGCAAACCGGTCTACCTCATATTCAAAAGGAACATTGGCTTCTTGGTTTTGTTGATCATAGTGTTGTGTAAGATCTTTAAATTGGAAATAGCACCAAGCCATTAAGCCCAGTGCAACGAGTGCGAGAAATACTTTTTTCATTGAAATGATTTTTCGGTTACGAAGATAAGAAGCATACCTTTGTGGAATGAACTTCGAGGAATTAAAGTTAACCAGGCAATTTTTAGACGCTGTTTCAGATGCCGGATACACGCAAGCAACTGAAATACAACAAAAAGCCATTCCTCGAATTCTAGCGGGTCAAGATCTCATAGGCATAGCGCAAACCGGTACGGGAAAAACGGCCGCATACGTGCTTCCAATTTTACAAACGTTGAAGTATCCGCAAGGCAATGAACCCCGCGCACTTATTTTGGTTCCAACCAAAGAACTTGTAGTTCAAGTTGCGGAGCAAGTTGAAAAACTTTCGAAATACACTGAATTAAGGCATGTGGCATTGTATGGTGGTGTTGGCCCAAAGACCCAAATAGAATGCATTGAAAAGGGCGTAGATATCATAGTTGCAACTCCCGGACGATTTCTAGAGATATACGCCAAGCGCGTGATTGTACCGAAGAAAATTAAACATGTGGTGCTTGATGAGTGTGATCGCATGATGGACATGGGTTTTTGGCCGCAATTGCGAGATATTCAAGAGAAAATACCCCAGAAGAAACAACAGCTTTTATTTTCTGCAACCTTTCCCGAAAAAGTTGAAC
>CAYSEX010000084.1:0-6799 GCA_964430305.1 uncultured Chryseobacterium sp. | reverse complement strand
ATCCAGGAGCAACTGAGATATGTAATAACATTGACGATAACTGTAACGGTCAGATCGATGAAGGCGTATTGTTGACGTTCTATGCAGATGCAGATGGCGATGGCTTCGGAGATGCTGAATCAACAACATTAGCATGTACTACACCAGAAGGTTATGTAACAGATAATACGGATTGTGACGATACAGATGCGTTGAATGATTCAAATTCAGCGCCGTTTGCAGCAAATACTGAAATAACCATAGAAACTCATCAAGGAGACACTTCAATTGCATTGGCTGAATTGGTTAGCGATGTAGATGGTGATGTTTTGAATTTCACAGTTGTTGAAAATGCAAATGTGAATTTGGAGGGAAGTGATTTGTACGTTACTTGGTCTGCTGACTTCGTGGGTACGCTTTCTATTGCATATGTGGTATGTGACCAAGGTGGAAATGCATGTGATCCAGGAATAGAGTGTGATACTGCAGTAGTGACTCTGTTTGTATACAACGGAAATCCATTGGCCACCAATGATAGCGCTTCCACAAACGAAGATGAATCAGTAACTGTTTCCGTAACAGATAATGATAATGATGCAGATGGATCAATTAATGTTGCTACTGTTGACTTGGATCCGAACACCGAAGGAATTCAAGCCGAGTATACTTCTGCAAATGGTCAATGGAGTGTTGATGGAAATGGACAACTTACTTTCATACCAAATTCGAATTTCAACGGTGTTGATTCTTTGAATTATGTGGTGCAAGACAATGATGGTCTATTCTCAAATGAAGCAACTGTTGTAATTACAGTGAACGCAATCAACGACCAAGTGCAAGCCAATGACGACAGTGCAAATGCTGTTGAAGGATCAACATCAACCGTTGATGTGGCTTCAAATGATACAGATTCTGACGGAATTGTAGATTTAAATACAATTGAGATTATAACACTTCCAGGTCATGGAAATGCAAGTGTAAATGTGAACGGACAAATTGAGTTCATTCCAAATCCAAATTTTGATGGATTGGATTCATTGGCTTATGTCATCTGTGATAACGGTCTTCCTTTACCAGCTCAATGCGATACAGCTTGGGTATATATTACAATCAGTTCATGTGTTTCAAACCCAGCAAATGATTGTGATAATGATGGATTAACCAATGAAGAAGAAGAGAATAATGGAACTGATCCGTTGAATCCAGATTCAGACGGTGATGGAGTTATAGATGGAACAGAGTTAGTTGATAATACCAATCCAATAGACCCTTGTAACCTCGTCTTAACTTCAGTTAGCGTAACCCCAAGTGAAGCTTGGTATGCGCTTGATTGCGATGGCGACAGTATTCCAAATGGAGAAGAAAATGGAACAGATCCATTGAATGAAGATACTGACGGTGATGGAGTTTCTGATAGTGATGAAATTCAAGATGGAACCAATCCGAACGATCCTTGTAACTTAATCTTAGCGTCAGTTACCTTAACACCTTCACTAGAATGGTATACCCTAGATTGTGATGGTGATAGTATTCCAAATGGAGAAGAAAATGGAACAGATCCATTGAATGAAGATACTGACGGTGATGGAGTTTCTGATAGTGATGAAATTCAAGATGGAACCAATCCGAACGATCCTTGTAACTTAATCTTAGCGTCAGTTACCCTAACGCCTTCACCTGAGTGGTTCACATTAGATTGTGACGGCGACAGTATTCCAAACGGCGAAGAAAATGGAACAGATCCTTTGAATGAAGACACAGATGGTGATGGAGTTTCAGATAGTGATGAAATTCAAGATGGAACCAATCCGAACGATCCGTGTAGCTTAATCCTGGCTTCTGTTACATTAACACCATCTATAGAGTGGTATACCTTAGATT
Source organism: uncultured Chryseobacterium sp. (assembly GCA_964430305.1). GTDB lineage: Bacteria > Bacteroidota > Bacteroidia > Flavobacteriales_D > Sanyastnellaceae > CAIZGX01. The sequence continues at coordinate 4,939 of CAYSEX010000084.1, read as the reverse complement.
GTGACGGCGACAGCATTCCAAACGGAGAAGAAAGCAGCACAAATCCGTTAAGTCAAGATACTGATGGTGATGGAGTTACAGATAGTGATGAGTTACAAGATGTAACCAATCCGCTAGATCCATGCAGCTTAATCTTAGCTTCGGTAACTTTAACACCTTCACCAGAATGGTACACCTTAGATTGTGATGGTGATAGTATACCTAATGGCGAAGAGAACGGAACAGACCCACTCAACCCAGATACCGATGGTGATGGTGTAACAGATGCAGATGAAATTCAAGATGGAACTGATCCTACCAATCCATGTGAATTCCTTGCTTCAAGTATTACAGTGCAAGTTGATTCAAGTTGGTTTGAAGTGGATTGCGACAATGATGGTCTAACCAACGGAGAAGAGTTAATTGGAAATCTTGAGTGGAATGATCCAGACACCGATGGTGATGGAGTCCTTGACGGAACAGAAATTGTTGATGGAACAAGTCCGCTTGACCCATGCAGCTTGATTGTAACTTCAATAACACTAACTCCGGAATTTGATTGGATTGCCTTGGATTGTGACAATGATGGACTAGACAACGGTGCGGAATTGAGCAACAACACAAACCCATTAAACCCAGATACTGATGGTGATGGTGTTACTGATGGTGCTGAGGTAGGTGATATCACAAATCCACTTGATCCTTGTGAATATGTAGTATCGAGCGTGACACTTACTCCATCAGCGAATTGGTACGCACTTGATTGTGATGGAGACAGCCTTTCAAATGGAGAGGAGTTGGCAAATAACACAGATGTATTCAACCCTGATACCGACGGTGACGGTGTAACTGATGGAACCGAAGTCGCTGACAACACAACTCCAACAGACCCTTGCAGTTTGGTTCTTACCAGTATTTCTTTAACACCAATCGCAAGCTGGGTAGATCTGGATTGTGACAATGATGATTTATCGAATGGAGACGAAGTGGCATACAATACTGATCCTTTCAACCCAGACACAGATGGTGATGGTGTTACGGATGGAATAGAAGTAGCAGATGCAACTGTTCCAACTGATCCTTGTAGTTTAACTTTTGCAAGTATTACCCTTGAGCCTTCAATTGCTTGGGGTGATTTAGACTGCGATGGTGACAGTGTAACCAATGCTGAAGAGTTAATAGGTGGCATAGATCCATTTAACCCAGATACCGATGGTGACGGAGTAACAGACGGAACAGAAGCCCTTGACGGAACAAACCCACTTGATCCATGTAGCTATGTGTTCACAAGTCAAACCCTTGACCCTTCAACAGAATGGGAGAATTTAGATTGCGACGGAGACGGATTAACCAACCTCGAAGAGGCCAATGGCGGATCTGACCCCAATGACCCATGTAGCCCTGTACCTTGTGACGTGTCGATTCCACAAGCTGTTACACCAAACGGCGATGGATTCAATGACGTGCTTGTTATCAACGGAATTGAAAATTACCCGAATCATGAATTAATCATCTTCAACAGATGGGGGGCTGAAGTATACAGAGCAACAGCTTATCAAAATGATTGGAACGGAAATTCTCAAAGCAATTTGAATGTGGGTGGTGATGAACTTCCATCAGGAACGTATTACTACTTATTCGATACCAAGGTGGAAGGTAATGAGATGATGAAGGGATTCATTTACTTAAAACGATAATCAGAAGAGAAAAGAATTATAACTATGAAAAAGATTTTTCAATCCATCATATTTAGTTTGTCGGTGTTAATCGCTGGGCAAGCTACAGGACAGCAAGATCCAATGTTCACTCAGTCTTTTGACAACATGATTTATGTAAATCCAGCCTATGCTGGAAGCAGAGGTATGTTGAATTTTACTGACATCAACCGCGTACAGTGGGTAGGATTCGACGGAAACCCAAGATCAACTACACTAAGTTTGAACTCTCCAATCTTTAATGAAGCATTGGGGGCTGGTTTGAGCATGATTCATGATCAGCTGGGACCAATCAAGCAAACCATGCTTTTTGGTGATCTGTCTTATTCAGTAAAGGTGAATGAGCAAGGTGGAAAATTGGCATTTGGATTAAAGGCTGGATTCAATTTAATCAACATCAATTCTGCAGACCTGGTGACGGTAGATCCGAATGATCCTTATCTCCTACAAAATGTTCAGAACAGAGTGAATGTGAACTTCGGAGCGGGTATTTATTATCACTCTCCAAAGTGGTACATTGGCTTTAGTTCGCCAAAGGTGCTAAAGCAAAGCTATGATGGTATTTCTACAACCAATGTAGAACAACGTCATTACTTCGGTATCCTAGGTGGTGTAGTTAAACTTTCTGAAGAGTGGAAATTGAAGCCAGCTGCTCAACTTCGTTTCACAGCTGGTGCGCCATTAAGTTTGGATTTAAGCATGGCAGGTGTGTATCGCGATAAATTCTGGATTGGAGGTCTGTATCGTTTAAACGCAGCGGTTGGTGCGTTCGCTCAGTTCCAAATTTCACCGCAATTCAAAGTTGGTGTAGCAAGTGATTTCGATACAGGCGAAATTCGCAATTATAACACGGGGTCATTTGAATTGCTTTTGACCTACGACTTCAACTTCAAAAAAGAAGGTGTTCGCTCACCACGTTATTTTTAATTGATTAAAATGAAAAATTTAAGTTTAGCAATTGTATTGTTCTTTCTAGGATTAAGCGTAAATGGCCAATCCTTGAAATTGAAACGCGCAGATAAATTCTATTCGCATCTCGCTTATAAATCTGCTGGAGATATCTATGAAAAACTACTCAATACAAAAAATGAGTCTCCTGTCATGTTGAATCACCTAGCCATGTGTTATTACAACACCAATCAAATGGCCAAGTCGGCAGAGACATTTGCAAAGTATATTCAAACTGAATCTGCTTCTTCTGATGAATTGTTTTATTATTCTCAGGCCCTTAAACAGTCAGGTAGAACACAAGAGGGAGATGCTCAATTGCAGGCGCTGTATGCAAAAGCAAATACTGATCTTCGTGCGAAATCTCTCATTGACAATCTGAATTACTTGGAGTCAATGAAAGCAAAAGGTGAACAATATACATTGCGTAACCTTGACATAAATACTGAATTTTCAGACTTCGGCGGATATTCTTATTTCGAGTCAGTGTTGTATTTGTCATCAAAGTTTGAATCCTTGTCTGTGAAAAGAGAATGGACTTGGGACGGAACACGCTTTCTAGATGTCTTTCTTGCCAGAGAGAAAAACGGTCAATGGAATGATGAGCGCATGCTGAATGATATCTGCACCAAATATCACGAAGGACCAGTTTGTCTCAACGGAACTAACTTGTATTTCACCAGAAATAGCGCGGGTAAGAACAAATATGATAAGAACGGAATTCAAAACCTGTCACTTTATGTTGGAAGTGTTGATGTGTTAGGTGGAATTTCAGAGACACTCCTACCGTTTTGTTCTGCTGAATATTCTGTGGGTCACCCGGCAGTTTCAAGAGATGGTAAAACGCTATATTTTGCTTCAGATATGCCAGGTTCGAAAGGTGTAGATATTTATGAAGTAAGTATTGAAGGTTTTCAAAAATACGGCACTCCAAAGCGCTTAGAAGGTAATGTGAATACAGATGGTGATGAAATGTTTCCTTTCATTGGAGGCAATGGAACTCTGTATTTTTCTTCCAACGGACACATTGGCTTAGGTGGTTTAGATGTGTTTATGGTTGATGCCAAAGGAGATGTAATTAATTTGGGTCAACCCTTGAACAGCATGAATGATGACTTTGCTTTTATATTAAAAGATGACAACAAAACAGGTTATGTTTCATCGAACAGACCTGGCGGTAAAGGCGATGATGATATTTATGCATTCACCTATGTAGGCCCTATTGAAATTAAAATTACAGGTACAATCACAGACCTCGCGAACAATACACCCATTAAAGAGGCTTATGTTGTTTTATTGGATGAAAAAGGCAAGCAAATTACTTCTGTGAAAACAGATGAGAATGGTAAGTATGAAATGCCAGCTTTGTCTGGAAAGACATATACCATTCAAGTGAAAAAAGAGAATTACATTTCACAAAAGGCAACTGTGCAAACCAGTGAATCAGATGTACAGAAAGATTTCCAACTTCTGGAAGATGCAGTAGCATTTGTATTTGATGTGAAGGACAAAAAATCACAAAATCCTTTGAATGGTGTAGATATTAAAATTGAAGATTTGTCGCGCAAAACCATCAAAAATTTACAGACTGCAGAAAATGGAAGTGTGAGTGAGAAATGGATTTCATACAAAGTGGGTGATGAGGTGAAATTGAATGTTACCCTGAATAAGGAAGGATATCTTTCAAAAACGGTTGGAGTAACTTTTGTAATTCCTTCTCAAACAGTGAATGTGTCTGAACTCCTGGACATAGCTATGAGCAAGCTTGAAGTTGGTGGTGATCTGAATGAATTGATTTCCATCAACCCTATTTATTTCGACAAAGGAAAATGGAATATTCGAGCAGATGCTGCGTTGGAGTTAGATAAGATCGTAGCAATCATGAATCAATACCCAGGAATGGAAATTGAGTTGGGTTCTCACACCGATTGTCGTTCAAGCGTTAAATTCAATCAAGATCTTTCCAATAAAAGAGCGAAGGCTTCAGCAGAGTATATTCAAAAAAGAATTTCAACACCTTCACGAATTAAAGGTGTGGGATATGGTGAGTCTCGATTGAAAGTAGATTGCCCTTGCGAGGGAAAAGTAATTTCTACTTGTTCTGAAGAAGAGCATCAGAAAAACAGAAGAACTGAATTCATCATTACAAAAATGAAATAGTTATTTCTGAAAAGCATTTATAGAGGCGATGATCATCGCCTCTTTTTGTTCCCGACTGCCCTTGAGCACAACGTAGTTGTCACTTGAAGCTTTAAGTTTTTTTTCAATTTGAGTAAAGACAAGAAGTCTATCTTCTA
>CAYSEX010000083.1:5046-7040 GCA_964430305.1 uncultured Chryseobacterium sp. | reverse complement strand
CTTTCGCTGCGGCAACAATATTTTTAGCTTTCAATCCGTATTTTTCCATCAATTGATCGGGAGTTCCGCTTTCACCGAAGCTGTCATTCACACCAATGAATGCCATTTGTGAAGGTGCTTGTTTTGCCAGAACCTGTGCAACCATACTTCCTAATCCGCCAAGAATCATATGTTCTTCACAGGTAATAACTTTTCCCGTTTTCATGGCGCTGCGCACTATGGCCTCTTCGTCTAACGGCTTAATGGTATGAATGTTAATGAGGTCAACAGAAATTCCTTCAGCTTCAAGTTCCCTTGCCGCCTCTACAGCTTCCCAAACGAGATGACCAGTGGCTATGATGGTTACGTCATTTCCTTCGTGAATGTGCCAAGCTTTTCCTATTTCAAATTTCTGATCAACTGCAGTAAAGTTGGTTACCTTCGGTCTTCCGAAACGCAAATAAACAGGACCATGGTGGTCTGCTATTGCAATGGTTGCGGCCTTGGTTTGATTGTAATCGCAAGGGTTAATCACAGTCATATGTGGAAGCATAGACATCATTCCAATGTCTTCCAAAATTTGATGTGTAGCTCCATCTTCACCCAAAGTGAGTCCGGCATGTGAAGCACATATTTTTACGTTTTTTCCACTGTAGGCAATGCTTTGTCTTATTTGATCATAAACGCGGCCCGTTGAGAAATTGGCAAATGTTCCAGTGAATGGAATGTATCCACCAATGGTCATTCCAGCGGCAACACCCATCATGTTTGCCTCTGCAATTCCAACTTGAAAGAATCGTTCAGGAAAATCTTTTTTGAAAGCATCCATTTTCAATGAGCCAATTAAATCGGCACAAAGAGCAGTGACCTTCGGATTGGTTTTGCCAAGTTCATGAAGCCCAGCTCCAAAACCTGAACGTGTATCGTTTGCGGGTGATAATTCGAATTCTAACATGCTTCTATGAAATTAATAATCGCCTAATGTTTCTTCTAATTGTGATAATGCACTTGCAAGCTGCTCATCATTTGGAGCAACACCATGCCATTTGTGTGTACCTTCCATGAAATCAACACCTTTTCCCATGGCTGTTTCCATGAGTATAAGAATGGGTTTGCCATTACCAGTCATGGATTTTGCTTGATCTATTGTGGCATTTAATTCGTCATAATTGTGACCGTTTGTGGCCAACACTTCCCAACCAAACGCTTCAAATTTGGCTTTGAGATTACCGAGAGACATAACCGCTTCCGTTGGACCATCAATCTGTTGTCCGTTGACATCTACGGTAGCAATGAGATTGTCAATTTTATGGTGTGCACAGTACATGGCAGCTTCCCAAATTTGACCTTCTTGCAATTCTCCATCGCCATGCAACGTATACACAAGGTGTTTATCGTTATTTAATTTTTTGGCTTGCGCAGCACCTGCAGCAACGCTTAATCCCTGACCTAAAGAGCCTGAAGCCACGCGAATGCCTGGTAATCCGTCGTGGGTAGTCGGGTGTCCTTGCAGGCGAGTATTTAATTTTCTAAAGGTGCTTAATTCTGAAACGCTGAAATACCCTCTTCTTGCAAGTGTTGAATAGAAGACAGGAGAGATGTGACCATTGCTTAAAAAGAATAGGTCTTCATTTGCACCATCCATATTCCAATTTTTTGGATCTATTCGCAATTGGTGGAAGTAAAGAGAGGTGAAAAAATCAGTACACCCGAGGCTTCCACCCGGATGGCCGCTATTCACGGCATGAACCATACGTACAATATCTCTTCGAACCTGAGAGGAAATACGTTGAAGCTCTGTAAATTGTGACATACATCAATGTTTTTGCAAAAGTAGTTTGAAGGTGTACGATATACACGAAGTGTTCATGCTTTGTGGAAAAGTGAATAAGTTTGTATAGCGATTCTTTTGATTTACTTCATTGTCGATGCTTAGGTTTGTAAAACATAATTTATGACAAAACAAGGCGGATTCATACATGAATTTAGAGAGTTTGCTCTTCGAGGAAACTTAA
>CAYSEX010000083.1:0-4946 GCA_964430305.1 uncultured Chryseobacterium sp. | reverse complement strand
CTCGACTTTATTCTAGTGAGTTTTTGTGTATTACTTGTTGTGAAAATGATGAATAGGGCAAGGCGTAATTTTGAAAATGTGATATAAAAAAAACAATAATGAAAATTAAAATTTTAATCTCGGCTTTTTGTGTAATCGTTTTTGGACAACTCATGGCTCAATCTGATGCCCGAGTGGTGCTTAAAAAAGACCAGGTGATAACGGGTAAAATTATTGAAATAAAGCCAGGAAGTCACGTTGGAGTGGAGATGTTCGGAAGTGTGGTACAAATTCCATACGCTGATGTTTCATACATTATTCTTGACCCCAATTTTCAAATTAGCACTGCTAGTGGGGATATTAATTCCAAACAAAAAGTTAAAAAAGATATTGGACTGAATAGCCAACCCGCTACAGATTGGGCATTTGAATCTATCAATGAAGGTGTTGTCTCTGTTGGAGTTGGCGCAGTGGAAGGAATAAACGGTAGTTATGTTTATGATCCTATTTTTGGTCAAATGATATATTTGCCTCCGGCATATGATGGCCCGAATGCCGATGTCTTTGGAGGAGTTTACACCGCGAATGGAGTAAGCTACAAAGGGAAATATTTCGCAGGAATTGGTATTGGGGCTATGGGGCATTCGGGATATGACGGAGATTTTACAATGCCTTTTGCAATTGACCTTCGTGCACGAATTTTTTCAGAGAAGCGCATTAGTCCATATTTCATGCTCGCTTCCGGTATAACCTATCACAAAGGTGGGGTAGGGTCTTTTGATTTTGTTGATGGAGCGGGTGTTAGTTTGCGCATTCACGAAAGGCTCAATGCACACGCATTATTGTCACATACATACACACGTTTTTATGGAAGATTGAGCGCAGGTTCAGCATCATCTATGTTGGACGGCATGTACTTGAATTATTTCGGCTTAAGAGCGGGTGTCTCGTTTCGCTTCTGATTCGCTTAGTTCAAAAGCGTCAATTACTTTTTTCACCAGTGGGTGACGAATGACATCGGACCCTGTCATTTCAACAATGCCAATTCCTTCCACATCGCGCAGTAAATTCACACTTCGCAATAAACCACTTGTTTGATTTCGGGGTAAGTCAATCTGCGTTGCATCGCCCGTAATGACAAACTTGGCACTCATGCCCATGCGTGTCAAGAACATTTTCATTTGAGTCACTGTGGCATTTTGAGCCTCATCTAAAATGACAAAGGCTTTGTCTAAAGTGCGCCCACGCATGAAAGCCAGAGGTGCAATTTCAATGACTCCTTTTTCCATGTATTCGGCTAATTTTTCATAAGGAATCATATCCATCAACGCGTCATACAACGGCTGCAAATACGGGTCTAATTTTTCTTTTAAATCGCCCGGAAGAAATCCCAAATTTTCTCCTGCCTCAACGGCTGGTCGAGTTAATACAATGCGCTTTACTTCACGTTCTTTCAAGGCGCGCACCGCTAGAGCAACGGCAGTATATGTTTTTCCGCTTCCCGCAGGGCCAATAGCGAATAACATGTCATTGGCCTTTATGAGTTCAACCATTTTTTTCTGGTTGGCGGTTCGTGCGGTAACTTTTGTTCCTCCAGGACCAAAAACCAACACATCTGAGTTGGCAACGCCAACAGGGGTTTCACTCTCACCTTGCGCAATTCGTTCCAATTGCTGAAGAGTTAGCGAATTATATTTTTCAATGTGCCAGAAAATAAGCGTGAGAAAATCATCTAATTTTTGAAGGTCTTCATCGCTTCCCAAGGCCTTGATCATATTGCCTCTTGACATGATCTTGAGTTTGGGATATTTCGATTGAACGAATTTAAATTTGACGTTGTTCGGTCCGAAAAATTCTATCGGATCGATTGCAGGTAGGTAGATTTCTTTTTCAGCCAAAGGTTTTTCACAATTGATTGTGCCGAAAATAAGTGATTCATTGGCAAAACAAGATTCATTTCGTTGGAATTTTGCAAAATATATCAACCGAATGTCAATCATTACCCTCATTTCTGATCTTGGATTGAAAGACCACTATGTGTCTTTGGTCAAGGCGAGGCTATTGAATGCAAATCCAACTTGCATACCTGTGGACGTTTCACATGTTGTTGGCACTAGTGAAGTTGATCATGCGGCATTTTTGTTGAGGAGTATTTGGAACGACTTCCCTTATGGGACTGTTCATTTGAATGGTGTTGATAGTTACCCAGAAAAAGGGACCAACCACCTTATTGTTGAATATCAGAATCGATATATTATTACTGCAGATAATGGCTTGGTTCCAATGGCATTTCCAAGAATAGATCGAAGTGAAATGCAATTGCATATCATTGACTTACCTGAAGCTGACTCTACTCAATTTCCCATGAGTGGCATTATGAGCGAAGCAGCGGCCAGACTTTCAAGAGGCGATTCTTTGGAGGGATGGACCAGGCCATTAGACCATTTCATCAATGATTCAAAAGGATTGGAACCATACTACAATGGCACACAACTCTTAGTTCAGGTTTTCTATATTGATCACTACGGAAATTTGTATTTCAACATTACCAAAGACGAATTTGATTTTTATTGCAAAGGAAGAAGTTTTGCAATGCAATTGAAGGCGAATACTACAATCTCAAAGTTTCATAACAGTTTTGGTGATGTGAAATTGGGAAAGGAAGTCGCCATTTGGGGGCAAAATAAATTGCTTATTGCAACAATGAACTTAGATCAAGGTGGCGAGAAAGCAGGAAATTTAAGTCGATTAATGAAATTGAATTTGGGTGATACAGTAACGATTGACTTCCATGGTGACACGACTAGTTAAATTATCATTTGCGAAAGAAAATGAAGAAGCTTTTTTGACTCTTTTTCATTTACAGAACGAACACATTCGGGCTACAGCAGGTTGCTTGCATTTAGAGGCTTTACGCACAGAAACAGAAAAGTCTGTCATCTATTTTACATGCAGCAAATGGAGCAGTGTTAATGATTTGGATGCCTACAGGTCAAGTGCACTTTTCGGAGAAATATGGCCTAAGACGAAGGCTTTGTTTAATGATAAACCGGAGGTTTGGACCCTTACCGCTGTGGATACAAACTAAAAAATGTTGCCGTAGCTCCAATGGACAAATGCGTTTGAGCGGGCACCTCAATAAATCCGTCCACTCCAATTAAACCCATAAAGTCTCCAGAGCCATTTTGTTCTAAAACATGCACGGTATTGTTCGTTCGTTGAACGGGTTTGTAATGTACTAGGTTGGAATTGTTATGTACTTCTTGTTCTAAGACTACCGTTCCAACTGCTGTATTTAAAAGAGGTAAAACATATCGAGTTGCGCAATGAATGGCAGAAACAGGATTACCAGGTAAGCCAAGAACTAGGGTGTTTTTGATTTTAGCAGCTAACATGGGTTTTCCAGGTTTTTGTTGAATTCCGTGAAAAAGTAATTCTGCATTTTGGTTGGTTAAAACCTGAGGTAAAAAATCATACTTCCCCATGGAAACACCACCGGTAAAACAAATGATATCAAAAAGCTCTGACTCCTTCAAAATGAAGTCTTGCAGTGATTGTATATTATCATGAATGTGAAAATGCTCAACACGAGCGCCATGAGCACGCAACAAAACAGTTAGCGTTTCTTTATTTGTAGAACGAATCTGATATTCTTCGGGTATCTCATGAACTTGAACCAATTCATTACCTGTGGCAACAATTGCCATTTTAAGGGGCGAGTATACGGGTACCTCATGTCTACCAATTGCAGCAAGAATGCCTATTTCAACAGGACCAATACAAGTACCTTCGTCTAAAATTCGTTCATTCTTTTTTCGATCGGTTCCCCTCTGATGCACATTAAGGAATGGTACAACGTTCAATTCGCTGAAAGTCACTGACGCATCAACTCGTTTTGATTTTTCATACGGAATAACTATGTTGCATTGATGAGGCAGCGCTGCTCCAGTCATAATCTCAATGCAAGAATTCGGTTTTTCAAGCGAATGTGCGGGTTCTCCTGCAGATTGTATACTTGAAACTTGAAAAGTTCTAGTTCCCGAATTCCAATCTTCAAGGCGTAATGCATAACCGTCCATCATAACTCGATCGAAGGGAGGCTGGTCTCGGTCTAAGAAAATAGCCTCTGATAAAATGCATTCTGAAGCCGACAAAAGATGAGCACAATGTGTTTTTTTCTCTGGCCAATGCTGCTGTATTAATTGAAAGGCCTCTTCTGGCTGAATGAGTTGCTTCATAAATTATCCTCCAACGGTGGCCATGCTTTGAAAGTTATCTGATGCGTGCATGCTTTCAGCAGCAAAACCATCCATGGGCTTGTTTAAACAGGCTGCTTGTAATAAATGTATGATTTCTGAATTGTTTCTTTTTTCACGAATCAATTGTTTTAAATTGAGTGACGGTGGTGCATAAAGACATGTTTTAACAAATCCTTCAGGTGTTATTCTGAGTCGGTTGCATGTGCCGCAAAACGATCGGGTATAGGCGGCTATGATTCCAATGCTACCTTTCAGAGATGGACTTGAATAAACTTGCGCAGTTGCATTCGGGAGGAAGGGTTCTGTCACAAGGTCAGGTAATACGCTTTTTAATTCATTTTGAATGCGAAGAGCACTCCATTTTTCGGCATGTCGGTATGCTATACCGTTGAAAGGCATTTCCTCAATAAAACGTATTTGTGCTTGATTTGTTCGAACAAAATCGACCATGTCATAAAGCGATTGGTCATTCACTCCGTCAATGAGAACACAATTTATTTTGGTTGAGATTGATGTTTTTAATAGTTCATTTAAATTGAATTGTACAATTGGAAAGTTTTTCCGTTTTGAAATTTCTTCAAATAAATTCTGATCCAAAGCATCGAGACTAAAGTTGATGCTGTGCCATGGTTTTGAGTGAATCCAAGAACCCATTTCTGCTGAGTAGGTTCCGTTTGTTGTTAGTGCAATTTGTTCGAAATTTAGACT
>CAYSEX010000082.1:0-7164 GCA_964430305.1 uncultured Chryseobacterium sp. | reverse complement strand
TCGCACGACCAATAACGTCATCCGATTTAACCGTAAGAATTTCTTGTAAGATGTTAGCAGCACCATAAGCTTCAAGAGCCCAAACCTCCATTTCTCCAAAACGCTGACCACCAAATTGGGCCTTACCACCAAGCGGCTGTTGCGTAATGAGCGAGTATGGTCCAATGGAACGAGCGTGCATTTTGTCGTCAACCATGTGGCTTAGTTTAATCATGTAAATTACGCCCACAGTAGCTGGTTGTTCAAAACGTTCACCTGTGCCACCATCATACAAATAGGTTACACCAAAACGTGGTACACCCGCCGCGTCTGTTTCATTGTTGATATCATCTAAAGACGCACCATCAAAGATTGGAGTTGCGAATTTTTTACCAACCTTTTGACCAGCCCATCCCAAAATGGTTTCGTAGATCTGACCAAGGTTCATACGAGATGGTACCCCTAGTGGGTTCAAAACAATGTCTACTGTTGTTCCGTCTTCAAGGAAAGGCATGTCTTCGTCACGCACAATACGTGCAACTATACCTTTATTTCCGTGACGTCCGGCCATTTTATCTCCTACACGTAACTTACGCTTCTGAGCAATGTAAACCTTCGCTAACTTCACAATTCCTGCAGGTAGCTCATCACCCACAGTAATCTGGAATTTCATGCGCTTGTATGATCCCAACAACTCATTGTATTTCAAATTAAAGTTGTGAATACATCTACGAATCAGTTTGTTGGTATCCTCATCTTTTGTCCATCCCTCTGTATTAACCACACTGTAATCAATTGTGGAAAGCGCTTTGCTTGAGAATTTAGTACCTTTTTTTACTTGTTCTTCTTTGAAGTAGTTGAATACACCTTGTGATGTGGCATCCTTAACAATAGCCATTAATTTATCTACAAGTACTTTCTTCAATTCGGCAACTTCTTTGTCGTGATCGCGATCCAATTGCTCCAATACAGCTTTGTCTGCGTTGTTTTTTACTTTTTTCTCTTTCACAGTGCGAGAGAAAAGTTTTTTGTCAATAACAACACCGCTGGCACTTGGTGGAGCTTTCAACGAAGCATCTTTCACGTCTCCAGCGCGCTCACCGAAGATAGCTCGTAGAAGTTTTTCTTCCGGTGTTGGATCAGTTTCTCCTTTTGGAGTAATCTTACCAATGAGGATATCTCCTTCTTTTACTTCAGCACCTACGCGAATAATACCATTTTCATCCAAATCTTTTGTAGCTTCTTCACTTACGTTGGGAATATCAGAAGTTAACTCTTCAACTCCACGTTTTGTGTCACGAACCTCAGTGGTATACTCATCAATATGTAACGAAGTAAACCAGTCGTCACGCACTACACGTTCAGAAATAACAATGGCATCCTCGAAGTTGTAACCTTTCCAAGGCATGAAAGCTACTTTTAGGTTTCTACCTAAAGCTAACTCTCCTTGTCTTGTTGCGTAACCTTCAACCATGATTTGACCTTCAGTCACCTTATCACCTTTCTTCACAAGTGGACGAAGGTTGATACACATGCTTTGGTTGGTCTTACCAAATTTGCGAATGCTATATGATTTTGTTGCGCTATCAAAGCTTACTAACTCATCATTTTCATTACGCTTGTATTTAATACGAATCTCTTCAGAATCTACATATTCAACGACCCCTTCGCCTTCAGCTGTAAGAAGCACACGAGAATCTTTTGCAACATGTTTTTCAAGACCTGTTCCAACGATAGGAGCTTCAGGGCGAAGAAGTGGAACAGCCTGACGCATCATGTTCGACCCCATCAATGCACGGTTGGCGTCATCGTGCTCCAAGAATGGAATCAAAGAAGCCGCTATAGATGCAATCTGATTCGGAGCAACGTCCATGTAAGCGATTTCTTTTGGAGAAATCAATGGGAAGTCGCCTTCATTACGAGCTTTTACTTGCTCAGTAAGGAAGTTGCCTTTTTCGTCCAATTCGGCAACAGCTTGAGCAATGCTCTTGTTGTCTTCGTCTTCAGCTGTTAAGTAGATTACCCCGTCATTGGCCATATCTGCCTTACCGTTTTGAACTTTACGGTAAGGAGTTTCAATAAATCCGAGTTTGTTAATTTTTGCGTAAACGCAAAGTGAAGAAATCAAACCAATGTTTGGTCCTTCAGGAGTTTCAATGGTACACAATCTACCATAGTGAGTGTAGTGTACGTCACGAACCTCGAAACCAGCGCGTTCTCTTGAGAGACCGCCGGGACCAAGAGCCGACATACGGCGCTTGTGGGTCACTTCTGAAAGTGGGTTGGTTTGGTCCATGAACTGAGACAATTGGTTCGTTCCGAAGAAAGAATTAATAACTGAACTCAGGGTTTTAGCATTGATCAAATCAATAGGAGTGAAGACCTCGTTGTCACGAACGTTCATGCGTTCGCGAATGGTTCTAGCCATACGAGTTAAACCCACTGCGAATTGATTGTATAACTGTTCACCAACGGTACGAACACGACGGTTCGACAAGTGGTCAATATCATCAACCTCAGATTTTGAGTTAACCAATTCAATCAAATAACGAATGATGCTCAAAATATCTTCTTTGGTCAATGTTCTTTGATTTCCGTCTACAGCTAAACCAAGTTTGCGGTTGATACGGAAACGTCCAACTTCACCTAAATCATAGCGCTGTTCAGAAAAGAACAGTTTGTCAATTACACCACGTGCTGTTTCCAAGTCTGGTGGCTCAGCATTACGCAATTGACGATAGATGTATTCAACGGCTTCTTTTTCGGAGTTTGTAGTATCCTTTTGAAGTGTATTGTGAATTAAAGTGAAGTCAGCAGAGCTAGATTCTTCTTTGTGAAGAACAACAACTTTACATCCACTATCTACAATGATATCAATGTGATGTTCTTCTAGTATGGTATCACGATCTAAGATCATTTCGTTTCGTTCAATAGATACTACCTCTGAAGTATCCTCATCAACGAAATCTTCTATCCAAACTTTGAGTACACGTGCAGCAAGTTTTCGACCCACAACGCGACTAAGACCTGCTTTTGAAACTTTAACTTCTTCAGCAAGGTTGAATATTTCGAGAATCTCACGATCTGTTTCGTAACCGATAGCACGTAAAAGCGTGGTTACTGGTAATTTTTTCTTACGGTCAATGTACGCATACATGGCATTGTTAATGTCTGTCGCAAATTCGATCCAAGAACCCTTGAAAGGAATGATTCGCGCGCTGTACAACTTGGTGCCATTTGCGTGTCTGCTCTGACCAAAGAAAACACCTGGTGAGCGGTGCAATTGAGAAACAATAACGCGTTCCGCGCCATTGATTACAAAGGAACCCTGAGGTGTCATATATGGAATTGTACCCAAGTACACATCTTGAACAATGGTTTCAAAGTCTTCGTGTTCCGGGTCGGTACAATACAATTTCAATTTAGCTTTAAGAGGAACACTGTAGGTTAAGCCTCTTTCGATACACTCATCTATGGTGTAGCGGGGTGGGTCAATGAAGTAATCAAGAAATTCCAATACGAACTGATTTCGAGTGTCTGTAATTGGGAAGTTTTCAGCGAATACTTTAAATAAACCTTCTGAAATTCTGTTTTCAGGGTTTGTTTCTAATTGGAAAAATTCTTTAAACGAGGCCAACTGAATCTCAAGGAAATCAGGGTAATCGTAAAAATTTTTCGCGGAACTAAAGTTAGTCCGATTTGATAGTTGCTTTAGCGTTGCCAAAGTATAATAATTTAGAGGTTAAAATTCCTTACACACATACGCCAACGGCGCTCCGTTGGCAAAAATAAACAAGTTTAGGCCTTCCTTCGGAAGGCCTAAACTATGAGCATTGAATCTTATTTGATCTCAACTTTTGCTCCTGCTTCTTCAAGTTGTGTTTTCAAAGCATTTGCTTCGTCTTTTGAAACACCGCTCTTCAAAGGTGATGGAGCTTTATCTACTACGTCTTTTGCTTCTTTCAAGCCTAGACCAGTTAGATCTTTCACTAATTTAACGATTGCAAGTTTGTTTGCACCAGCGTCAGTTAAAACTACATCGAATGAAGTTTTTTCTTCAGCAGCAGCACCACCTGCACCAGGAGCAGCCATAACCACTGCAGCAGCAGCTGGTTCAATGCCATACTCGTCTTTTAAAATAGTGGCTAATTCGTTAACCTCTTTTACTGTTAGGTTAACTAGGCTTTCCGCCATAGCTTTCAAATCTGCCATTTTATTTGATTTTATAACGTTTCTTTAATATGAACAAATTACGCGCTTTGTTCTTCTGGCGCTTCTTCAGTTGATTTTTCTGCTTTTGCTTGAAGTGCCGAAATAATATTTCGAGCTGGAGCTTGAAGCATTCCAATGATATCCCCAATCAACTCTTCTTTGCTCTTAATCGCAACAAGAGTGTCAAGTAGATGATCACCAACATAGCAATCTTCCTGAATGAGTGCACCCTTCAATGAAGGTTTGTCACCCGCTTTTCTGAAATCCTTAATTAGTCGAGCCGGAGCATTCGCGATGGTCGAAGTCATGATGGCACTGTTGCCATGCAGAGCTTCGTACAACGGACTATAGTCTGTTCCTTCAACACGTTCCATTGCTTTCTTCAACAAGGTGTTTTTCACCACGCGAAGGCCAATGTTTTGCTTGAAGCATTCACGACGCAAATTGCTGGTAGCTTCGGCATTTAAGGAAGACGTGTCGGCAATGTAGAGAATAGGAGCGCTGCTCAACATCTCAACGAGCTCAACAATTTCCGCGTTCTTTTGATCTTTTGTCATAAAGTACTTTCCGATTATACCAGCGATTAGCTCACTGATTTAGTTTCAATTTGAACACTAGGACTCATTGTGCTTGACATATAAATGCTCTTCAAATAAGTACCTTTTGCAGCAGAAGGCTTTAACTTAATTAAAGTAGAAACCAACTCGCTTGCATTTTCAGCTAGTTTGTCTGCATCAAAAGATACACGACCAATACTTGCGTGAACAATACCTGCTTTGTCTACTTTAAAATCAATGTTTCCAGCTTTCTTTTCTGTAACAGCTTTTCCAACATCCATTGTAACTGTGCCTGTTTTTGGGTTAGGCATTAAACCTCGAGGACCGAGGATTCTACCTAAAGCACCAACTTGGCCCATTACACTTGGAGTGGTAATGATAACGTCAACATCGGTCCATCCGCCCTTAATCTTGTCAATGTACTCGGATAATCCTACGTGGTCTGCGCCTGCAGCTTTTGCTTCAGCCTCCTTGTCGGGAGTACATAAAACAAGAACGCGCACGTCTTTACCAGTTCCGTGAGGAAGTGATACAGTTCCACGAACCATTTGGTTGGATTTCTTCGGGTCCACTCCGAGGCGAACGGCAAGATCCACAGATGCATCAAATTTTGTGTTAGAAATTTTCTTCACAATTGATGCTGCTTCTGGCAATACATATGACTTTGTGTTGTCATACTGTGTCAGAGCATTTTTCATTTTTTTACTGAGGGTTCCCATTTCTTTTTACCTCTTTAGATTAGAAAGGACGTTCACCGGTTACTTGAATACCTAAACTTCTTGCAGTACCAGCAACCATGCTCATCGCAGATTCAATAGTAAAGCAGTTCAAATCAGGCATCTTGTCTTCTGCAATTGCACGCACTTGTTCCCAAGATACGCTACCCACTTTCTGACGATTAGGTTCTGCAGCACCATTTTTGGCTTTGGCAGCATCTAAAAGTTGAACGGCGGCCGGAGCGGTCTTGATTACGAAGTCAAAGCTCTTGTCTTTGTACACGGTAATCAAAACTGGACACACTTTCCCAGCTTTATCCTGTGTTCTAGCATTGAATTGCTTACAGAACTCCATGATATTAACACCTTTCGAACCTAATGCAGGTCCTACTGGTGGTGCAGGGTTGGCGGCTCCTCCTTTAATTTGCAGTTTTACAAAACCAGCTACTTCTTTCGCCATATTATTTGTTTTTTATTTGTTTGTTGCTACTCTCAATGGGAAGCGAAGCGTAACATAAGTTGATGTTACATTGAGAGCAACGAACGTCTTTATTCTTTTTCTACTTGGAGATACCCCAATTCTACTGGAGTTTTTCTACCAAAAATTTTAACACTAACAACCAATTTCTTCTTTTCTTCATTGATTTCTTCAATGATAGCACTGAAGTTGTTAAATGGCCCATCAATTACTTTCACACTTTCACCAATTACAAATGGGATATTCAACTCTTCACCATTTTCGGCCAATTCATCTACTTTTCCTAAGATTCGGTTTACTTCAGAAAGACGCAATGGAATAGGCTCACCTCGCTTTTCAGCACCTAAGAAACCAATAACGTTGGTTACATTTTTAATGATGTGAGGTACCTCTCCAATTAAACAGGCTTCAATTAAGACATAACCAGGAAGATAACTGCGTTCTTTTGAAATCTTCTTTCCATTTCTAATCTGAAAAACCTTCTCAGTTGGAATAAGAACTTGACTCACATAATCTTGAAGTCCTCGCGCTTTAATTTCACTTTCAATGAATTCTTTCACCTTCTTTTCCTTCCCGCTTATTGCGCGAACAACATACCATTTCTTTTCTAAATCTGCCATCTTATTCTCAATTAAGCAATGAATTCATACAACATTTTGATCAGACCCTTTCCAAATGCAAAGTCCATCAAAAAGATAAACACCACCAATACAAGAATGGCAATAAACACCAATACCGTACTTTCTTGAAGTTCCTTCCATGAAGGCCAAGTTACCTTGGATACAAGCTCTTCGTATGACTCTTTGAAAAATTGAACTATTCCGGCCATAATTTTCTTTTTTTTGCACGGGCACCTGGATTCGAACCAAGATCAACGGTTTTGGAGACCGCTATTCTACCATTGAACTATGCCCGTTTAATGGATTTCTCTTAAAACATCAAAAGTGAAGACAGAAACTTTGTAGTTTCCATCTTCACTGTTTGACTAGTTTTTATTACTTGATGATTTCAGTTACCTGACCTGCACCTACTGTACGTCCACCTTCACGAATCGCGAAACGAAGACCTTTATCCATTGCGATAGGAGCAATCAACTTTACTTGAATAGATACGTTGTCACCTGGTAATACCATTTCGCGACCAGCATCTAAGTTAATTTCACCTGTAACGTCAGTTGTACGGAAGTAGAACTGTGGACGGTATTTGTTGTGGAATGGAGTGT
>CAYSEX010000081.1:0-7587 GCA_964430305.1 uncultured Chryseobacterium sp. | reverse complement strand
AACATCTTACAAGAAATTCTTACGGTTAAATCGGATGACGTTATTGGTCGTGCGAAAACCTATGAATCTATTGTTAAGGGTGATAATATGCCAACTCCAGGAATCCCTGAATCATTCAACGTATTGTTGCATGAATTGCGCGGCTTAGGATTAAGCATCACTTTGAATCAAAACAACCATTTTGATTCGAACAACTAACTGAATTAAGAATACAAACTGTATACAATGCTTCAAGCAAAAAAAGTAGCAAAACCAACGAGTGATTTTAAATCAATCACAATTTCGTTAGCTTCACCCGAAGAGATTTTAGAACGCTCTTCAGGTGAGGTTTTGAAACCAGAAACAATCAATTACCGCACCTACAAGCCGGAGCGCGAAGGTCTTTTCTGTGAAAAGATTTTTGGTCCGGTGAAAGATTATGAGTGTCATTGCGGAAAATACAAGCGCATCCGATACAAAGGAATTGTTTGTGACCGCTGTGGTGTTGAGGTAACTGAGAAAAAAGTACGTAGAGAGCGCATGGGACACATCTCATTGACTGTGCCTGTTGCTCACATTTGGTATTTCAGATCTCTACCAAACAAAATTGGTTACTTATTGGGTATGCCCTCTAAGAAGTTAGATCAAATTATTTATTATGAGCGCTATGTAATCATTAATCCAGGTCCTGTGACTGATTCTGAAGGTCAGTCATTAGAAGCTGGTCACTTCTTAACAGAAGAAGAATACATGGATATCATTGATCAACTTCCAAGAGAGAATCAATTCTTGGATGATAAAGATCCAAACAAATTTGTTGCGAAAATGGGTGCTGAGGCACTTCATGAGCTTTTGTCTCGTCTTGATCTAGATGCTCTATCATACGAGCTTCGTGACAAAGCCAACAAAGAAACTTCTCAGCAACGTAAGAATGAAGCACTAAAGCGTCTTCAAGTTGTTGAGAATTTCCGTGATGCGAATACGCGTGTAACGAACAGACCAGAGTGGATGATAACGCGTGTTGTACCAGTTATTCCACCCGAACTTCGTCCGCTTGTTCCGTTAGATGGTGGCCGTTTTGCAACTTCCGATTTGAATGATTTATATCGTCGTGTAATTATTCGTAACAACCGTTTGAAACGTTTGTTGGAAATTAAAGCACCTGATGTGATTCTTCGCAATGAGAAGCGTATGCTTCAGGAAGCGGTTGACTCATTGTTTGATAACAGCCGTAAATCTTCGGCAGTAAAAACAGAAAGCAACAGACCATTGAAATCACTTTCAGATTCATTGAAAGGTAAACAAGGTCGTTTCCGTCAGAACTTATTAGGAAAGCGTGTAGATTATTCAGCACGTTCCGTAATTGTTGTAGGTCCAGATTTGAAATTACACGAATGTGGTCTTCCAAAAGACATGGCTGCCGAGCTTTTCAAACCGTTCATTATTCGTAAAATGATTGAACGCGGAATTGTAAAGACCGTAAAATCTGCAAAGAAAATCGTTGATAAAAAAGAGGCTGTTGTTTGGGATATTCTTGAAAATGTATTGAAAGGTCACCCTGTTCTATTGAACCGTGCCCCTACCCTTCACAGATTGGGTATTCAAGCATTCCAACCTAAATTAATTGAAGGTAAAGCCATTCAACTTCACCCGTTAGTGTGTACGGCATTCAACGCCGACTTTGACGGTGACCAAATGGCTGTGCACGTTCCACTTGGAAGTGCTGCTATTCTTGAAGCTCAACTTTTAATGTTGGCTTCGCACAACATCCTGAACCCTGCCAACGGTGCGCCAATTACAGTACCATCTCAAGACATGGTCTTGGGTCTATACTACATTACAAAAGGACGCGAAGGAACTGCTGAGCATCCATGTAAAGGTGAAGGATCAACTTACTATTCGAAAGAAGAAGTGATCATTGCATTCAATGAGAAAAAATTAGACTTGCACGCTCATATAAAAGTACGTTGGTACCATCAAGATGGAAGCAATTCCATCCTTGAAACAACTACTGGTCGTGTACTATTTAACGCAATTGTACCAGACGAAGTGGGATTCATTAACCAACTTCTAACGAAAAAAGCATTGCGTGATATCATTGGCAATATCCTAAAAACTGTTGGTATTGCCCGTGCAGCGAAGTTCTTAGATGACATGAAAGACCTTGGATACTATTGGGCATTCAAAGGTGGATTGTCATTCAAACTTTCAGACGTTGTTATTCCTGCTGAAAAAGATAAATTGGTGAATGAGGCTACAGGTAAAGTTGCTGAAGTATTCGACAACTACAACATGGGTCTTATTACCAATAACGAACGTTACAACCAAATCATTGACATTTGGACCAATACCAATTCACGATTGACGAATATTTTGATGAGCCGTCTTCAAACGGATCAGCAAGGTTTCAACAGCATCTACATGATGTATGATTCTGGAGCACGTGGTTCGAAAGAACAGATTCGTCAGTTAGCCGGTATGCGTGGTTTGATGGCTAAGCCGCAGAAAAACGCAGCGTCTGGTGGACAAGACATGATTGAAAACCCAATCTTGGCAAACTTCAAAGAAGGATTGTCCATTCTTGAGTACTTCATCTCTACTCACGGTGCGCGTAAAGGTCTTGCCGATACCGCATTGAAAACAGCAGATGCCGGTTATTTAACACGTCGTTTGGTTGACGTTGCTCAAGATGTCATTATCAATGAAGTAGATTGTGGAACCCTACGTGGTTTAATGACTACTGCATTGAAAAAGGCCGATGAGATTGTAGAAAGTCTTGCCGACCGTATTGTTGGAAGAACTTCAGTGCATGATGTTGCGAATCCAGAAACAGGAGAAATCATTGTTGCAAGCGGAGAAGAAATCAATGAACACATTGCAAATGCAATTGAAGCAGCCGGCATAGAGGAAGTTGAAATTCGTTCAGTACTTACGTGCGAAAGCAAAAGAGGTGTTTGTGCGAAATGTTATGGCCGTGATCTAGCATCAGCTAAATTGGTTCAAGAAGGATTGGCTGTTGGTGTTATTGCTGCTCAATCTATTGGTGAGCCGGGTACACAGTTAACACTTCGTACCTTCCACACAGGGGGTGCTGCTTCTGGTTCTGCTATTGATTCTGACATTAAAGCGAAATACGCAGGTTCAGTTGAAATTGAAGATTTAAGAACTGTTGAGCGCAAAGATGACAACGGGAAATCTACCGTTATTGTCTCTCGTTCTGCGGAATTGAAAATCAATGATCCAAAAACTGGAATTACTCTTGCAACTGTGAATCTGCCATACGGAGCAACTTTGCTCGTGAATAGCGGTGATTCAATTAAGAAAGGAGATGTCATTTGTGAATTCGATCCATTCAACAGTGTGATTATAACTGAAGAAGACGGTAGCATTCAATTCGATGCGGTTGAAGAAGGAATTACCTTCAAAACGGAAGTCGATGAACAAACCGGTTTCTCTGAAAAAATCATTATTGAAACCAAAGACAAAAAGAAGAATCCAAGTATTGAAATTGTTCGCGGAAAAGAGGTTGTTAAGGTATATTCACTCCCAGTTGGTGCTCACTTGAACATTGAAAATGGAGCGAAGGTAGCTAAAGGTACTATCCTTGCTAAAATTCCTCGTCAGGCTGGTCGTGGTGGTGACATCACCGGTGGTCTTCCACGCGTAACTGAGTTGTTTGAAGCACGTAACCCATCTAACCCAGCAACTGTTGCTGAAATAGACGGTATTGTTGAATATGGCAAAATCAAACGTGGTAACAGAGAAATTACACTTCGTTCTAGAACAGGTGAAGAAAAGAAATATCTCATCAATTTAGCGAAACACATCTTGGTTCAAGACGGTGATTTTGTTCGAGCTGGTATGCAACTTTCTGACGGAGCTATTTCTCCTGGAGACATTCTTGATATCCAAGGACCAACAGCCGTTCAAGAATATCTTGTAAATGAAATTCAAGAAGTATATCGTCTACAAGGTGTAAAAATCAACGACAAACACTTTGAAGTCATTGTTCGTCAAATGATGCGTAAAGTTGAAATACTTGACGCTGGTGACACACGTTTCTTACAAGGAAGTATCGTTGACAAGGCCGAATTTGTTGAAGAGAACGAACTTCTATTCGATAAGGTGGTAGTTATTGAAGCTGGTGATTCTGAAAAATACGTTGCTGGTCAAGTAGTGTCAAGTATCGACTTCCAAGCAGAAAATGAAGAATTGCAGCGAAAAGACAGAAGAACTATGGAAACACGAGGTGCATTGACAGCCACTGCACGTCCTATCCTTCAAGGTATAACTCGTTCTTCGTTGCAAACCGATTCATGGATTTCAGCAGCCTCATTCCAAGAGACAACCAAAGTGTTGAACGAAGCTGCTGTTCAAGGAAAGACAGATTTCTTGAACGGTCTGAAAGAAAACGTAATCGTTGGTCACCCAATACCTGCCGGATCTGGAACAAGAAGATTCAGCAAAATGATTGTTGGCAATACAGAAGACCTAGTAAACATTCTTGCAAAAAGAGCGTCACAAGGTGCAACTCCAGTTGCCACAACTGACGAAGTATAAAACAATTAAACTAACTAAAAAAGCCGCTTTCAGCGGCTTTTTTTTTGAACTAAATTTTTAATCTTATTCTTTAATAAACAATCTTGTTTTTCCTTCCAGTGTAACAAAATACATTCCTGGGGTGAAATGACGAATATCTATTCGTAATGATGATGTGCTCATAGGCACTGTTAGCATGGTCTTACCCAATAGATTCGAGATTTCTATATTATGACCTACCTTATCACTTCTAATTTCGATAAAATCGCGTGCTGGGTTAGGAAAAAGTTGGAGATCGAACAAATCTGAAACTTCGTTAATACCTATGCCCAAATCTTCGCAAATAGACGGTGATTGTGCATTCAACTCTATTTCTCCATAGGCTTGCAAATTTTGACCTGCAATACCTGCATAATTCATAGGAATAAATTCAGCCCTGAAAACGGGGGCAGTAATCATATTTGACCCCTGTGATAATACGCCATTTCCTGCAATTGGGCTTTTATATCTCCACACAATATTGCCAGTGCTCGTGATTTCAAAGAAATTTGAACTTGGGCCAATTGTGGCTAAATAATTCCCATTAGCAAGTGGAAATACGCCACTTAAATTTCCAGCATAGAACAACGTTGAATCAGGTGCATAGGTCCATACCGGATCCAGAGGTGCATATGTCTCACCCGGAATGATGTCGTAAACGTGCCCATTCAATGGTGGTGCAATAATTACAATACTACTAAAGTTCCCTTGGGGTGAATTCATTCCATTATTGAAAACAATGATTTGATTTTCATACGGCATCCCTGACGGAATCCAAGTTGCATGATGCTGCGCATATAGGGTTTGATTATTCGCTGTGCCTAAATCATACGCTGCCGGATTACCCCATCTGTATAGCAAATCTCCTCCCCTTCCTGAAGCCCCTCCGACAGAGGTTGCGGCCTCAGCTGTTGAAGTACTATGATCAATAATCCACAACTCGTTCAATGTATGAACAGAGACCATTACTTCGTTCAATTCTTCGTTGTACGTTACACTGTTAAAATGCAACCAGTCTGCCGATAAATTTCCACCGGGAAAATAATTGATATTCACTCGATGTGGATTTGAACTTACAGTTCCGTAATTGGGTTTGGTTGAATCAAAATCTTGAATGAGATGATCCCAAACTGACCACTCCCATATGATATTGGCTTGGTTATTTCCAACGGGTTGAATTTCTATGATTCGCTCACCCCATAAATCATTTGTGCCCATGCTTTCCACATCTTTTCCTAAAGCTGCGGCTTCTGTCTTCAATATTCTATCCCAAACAATCAAAAGTATGTTCCCATTCGGCATGATATGAAAATCATGGTGCGAACACTGCATGGTGTCCAGGATATCATAGCTCCAAACTAAATTACTCTCCCAATCAAATTTTTCAATTCGACCGCTACGCCCACCACGTTGAAATATGGCATTTCCTATATTACAACTGCGATAGAGGAATCCATCTTCACCTAATTGAGCGCCAAGACCAGGACGGTAATGGGTATGCCATTCATGAACTTTTTCACCACACTTATCAATAAGATAGGTTGTAGAATCAGACATGGGACTAAAGAGCACATATCCGTCCTCATTACCTTCCACATATTCAATTAATCCTACTGTGTTTTGGGCTGTACAAAATTGCCCGAAAAATAGCGCGAAGGCTAATGCTGTTAGGTATTTCATCTTTTATTTCTTCAACACTTTTCTTACTTCACTTCCTTCCTTTGTAACAACATTTAAAAAGTAAACACCTGAGTTCAAGTTCTCCGTATCAACAGAGAGCCAATGCTGACCATTTGCTGTGCCTTGTATAACCAATTGACCTTGGGTTGAAATAACTTGATAATACGTTATTGCAGCATTACTTTCAATAATTAGGTTATTTTCGAATGGATTTGGGAATGCTGTTAATCCTTTATCTTCTATAACGTTAACCCCGTTAGCAATTGGCATTTCGTTAACTACATTTAACGTGAAGCCTTGCATTTGAATTCCACCTGGCGACATTGATCCATCTGAGTTCACTGTGAAAGTTACACAATCCGTTGCCGTGCATCCGTCTGGGAATGCTACAGTGCAACACACTGTATACGTTCCAAGACTATCATAAACCCATGTTGGATATGCTACTGCAGCAGTATTTCCATTTCCGAATGACCAAATAAAACTAGCGCTTGGATCTGCATTTGCCATATAAATGTACACCGCGAAAGGAGAGTTGACCAAAGAATCTGGAACAAGTACAATGTCTAAAGAGCATCCGCCTGCATTGCAACCTTCATCAACAATACCATCACAGTTATTATCTATAGCATCACAAACCTCTGTTGCATTACCATTTATAGTGGGGTCATTGTCATTGCAATCCACGGAGCTGTTGAAACCGTCTCCGTCATTGTCAATAATTCCTCCGCCATTTCCACCAAAAGTAAAAGTGGTTATTGCTCCGGGAACTATAGGTAGAGTCTGACATTCCACTGCACCACTGCAATATTCAGCACATACCGTGACAAAAGTCGCCTGAGAAAATGCATTCATCAAGAGCGTGGTGGAAAAATTACCAGAGGGATCCGCTAAGAAGAATAAACTTCCCTGCGCACCGGTCAAAGAGTCTTGATAAGTGCCCGTTACTGTTACGTTGCAGGTTGGATCAAGATTACTAAAAACGACTGAAATAGGGAAACCCTGTGCCGAAAGGCCAGACCAAGACAAACACGAGAAAACAACAAGAAGTAAAGATATTTTTTTCATTTTAAACAATTTGTTCAAAGATACCACTCCAAGTAATAATTTTACGGTCTATGCAAAAAACATTCGACCAAGTTTTAATGATAGTTGTCATCATTGGAATCACATTCAGTTCTTGTAAGCTACAAAGTGATATTCCAAATGTCATCAAAACTGAAATTCCAACCCCACAAATTGCCACCTCACAAATTCAAATACCCATTGAAATTAATTTACAACCCATCATTACCTATGCGAATGCAAAGACGGATTGGGTAATTCGAAATTCCGAGTTTCCGAATTTCG
>CAYSEX010000080.1:0-7722 GCA_964430305.1 uncultured Chryseobacterium sp. | reverse complement strand
GTTGGAACAGATCTATTACGCATATTCCCATCATTGGTATTACCGGAAGCAACGGAAAAACCATTGTGAAAGAATGGGTGAATACATTACTAGCTAAGCATTTCATAGTTCAACGCAGCCCGAAGAGCTACAATTCTCAAATTGGTGTTGCACTTTCACTTCTGAATTTGAACACTATGGATCACATTGGCATTTTCGAGGCCGGTATTTCCCAGCCAAACGAAATGCAACACCTTGCTGCAATGATTCAACCTGAAATTGGAATCTTCACATTTTTGGGTCAAGCCCATCTTGAAAATTTCAATTCTAAAGATGAACTCATTCGAGAGAAGTGTACGCTATTCAAAACATGTAAAAAAATAATAGCCCCGAATGATCATTCGGTTATTGCACATTTAAAATCTGAATACCCAAATGCCGAGCTAATCATTTGCGGGCATGATGATGCATGTAGCTTACAATTGATAGAAGAAAAACACTCTGCCAACAACACCTACTTGAAACTGCTTTGGCAAGGAGAACTGCATTCCTTTGAAATTCCATTTGTAGATCAGGCAAGCATTTCAAATTTCACTTTGGCCTTAGCAACTGCCTTGCAATTTCAGGTATCTATGGAATCGCTTCAAGCGTCATGTAAGCATTTGCATGCTCTTGAAATGCGTTTAGAGCAGCTACGCGGCAAGGTAGGTATGATTCTGTTGAATGATGCTTACAGCAATGACCTGGCTTCTCTAGAGATGGCATTGGCACATTTTCACCAGCAGTTTGGAAGCAAGAATACAAAGAAACTCATACTCTCTGAACTTACCGAAAATCAAGGCGATTACTGGAAATTACAGGTTAAGCAACTATTGTTGAAATACAATTTGAATGAAGTTCATTTGATAGGTTCAAGTTGGCAAAATTTCAGTACCGAAATTGCCGCATTGCAATATGACAGTACTTCAGATTTTTTACAATCCATTTCACTAAATGAATGGCGTAATGCAGCTGTGCTCATCAAAGGAGCTCGTGTTTTTGAATTTGAGCGCATTGTGCGTTTCTTGCAAGAGCAGCATCATGAAACTATTTTCGAGGTAGACTTAAGTGCATTGGAGCACAACATACATTATTTCCGTTCCCTGCTTCATCCACAAGTTGAAATCATGGGTATGGTGAAAGCCGGTGGCTATGGTATTGGTGCTGTAGAAGTGGCCAATCAGTTGATCCAATGCGGAGTTCAGCGTTTGGCTGTGGCGTATACCGATGAAGGCGTTCAGCTTCGCGAAGCTGGAATTAGTGTTCCCATTTTGGTTCTTGAACCGAATGTGCATGACTTTGAACCCTTATTCCGATACCGTTTAGAACCCGAATTATTTTCACTTGAGTCCTTTGAAAGTTATGCTCTCGCGGCTCGGCAAGAGAAGAGTGACATAACCTATCATGTGCATATAAAATTGGATACGGGAATGAATCGGCTTGGATTCAAACAGGAAGATGATGCTGCACTCATTGAGTTAATACGTAATAATGCTCATTTGAAGATTGAGAGTTTATTTACGCATTTCGCGGCTTCAGAAGACGAGCAATTTGATTCGTTCACGCAAGGACAGTTGCAGGAATTTCAAGCACGCACCGCGCGTATATCAGCATCTTGCGAAATACAACCCTTGCTTCATGCTGCCAATACCGGCGGAATTCAGCGTTGGTTGAATGCGCAGTTCAATATTGTTCGTTTGGGCATTGGCATGTATGGCGTAAGTGCATTTGAGGAAGAGCAGCGTCATTTGAAAACGGTTGGATCTTTGAAGACTGCCGTGGTGCAGATTAAAGATGTTCATGCAGGTGAATCTGTGGGTTATGGTAGAAGTTTTATTGCCAAGCAGGAAATGACCATTGCGATTATACCCATTGGATATGCAGACGGATTTAGACGAAGTTTGAGCAATGGCATTGGCCACGTGGTTGTTGCGGGTCAATTGTGTCCGGTAGTTGGAAAGGTATGCATGGATGTGACCATGATAGACATCAGCGGTATGGACGTTCATGTTGGCGACGAAGTTGAAATTTTTGGGGGTCAGCAGAGCATACAATCTTTTGCAATGCAATGCAATACCATTGCATATGAAATTTTAACATCTATTCCCATGCGTGTGAAGCGCAGTTATCTTTTAGGAGAGGGTTGATTCTATCTGATTATTGTAACATGGCCTGTTAATATAACCGCGGGTTCATCTGATCCAAACTGTGCCCGTTTTCTATATTTCACTTGCCAAACGTAGACTTCGTTTTGAGCATAATAATTATCCTCTTCCGGTTCATGCTCTTTAGAATTTCCTATCCAACCTTCTTCAGGATTATTCGTTTCGAATATTTTCGTGCCCCATTTATTGTAAATCGTAAATTCATAAAAGGTTATTCCTTGCGTTGACGAGAATACAGGAATAAAGACATCATTCAAGCCATCATAATCAAGTGGCGTGAAAGCATTTGGGACATGAACTACTATGCCCTCAACATGAACAACTTCATAAGCAATATCAAAACAGCCGTAGTTATTAAAGGCGGTCAAGCTTACCATGAAATCACCCTCTTGAATATAGGTGTGATTGGTATTTTCATCATTTGACCAAGCCCCATCTCCAAAGCTCCAATAATACGAATTTGCATTCGCGCTGTTGTTTGAAAATTCAAAATAGGGAAAAGTAATATCCGCAATGGTAATACTTGGAACAAATGAAGCTGTTGGCACTGGATGAATTAAAACGAGACTATTAAAATCAAGTGTGTCAATGCATCCTTCAGGGCTAGTGGCAATAATGGATAATGAGTAAATTCCGTCGCTTGAATAATAATGAGTCAACGTATTTAAATTCAAATGTAATTCAGATGTACCATCTCCAAAATCCCACTCCATGGAGGCTAAATTGCTTGCATTGATATCAAATTCAACCGGTTCACCCAAACACAATTCAGTCGATGAAGGCACAATTTGAACATTTGGTAAATCAAAAATTTCAACACTTTGAGTCACTGCATCAGTACATCCAAACTGATTTGCTACAGTTAGTGTAATATCATGTATGCCAGGAGAATTAACTGCGATAGTATAATCTGCGTTATTTGTAACATAATCAGTATTATTATAGCTCCAATTGAACGGAGCCAATGCATTAATGGAGGTATTTTGAAGATCAATATCTATTGGACCAGGCATACAAGAAGACTCTAAGTAGTATATGAAATCAGCAATAGGTTGAGGCTGAACACTCGCTATATCATTAGCTATTGAGGTGCAAGTGAGCATAGGGACCGTAGATGTTACATTACTTGCTGTGACAGTGATTGGGTAAGTTATTTGGTTATTGGTACTATTGAAGTACGTGTGCGAAAATGCATTTGAAACAACGCCATCTCCCCAATCAATCGTATATACAGCATTTGGCAAATTGGAAAGATCGACTTGCAATGGACTGCAACCTGATATATTGTCAAAAGACAAAGAACTTAGATCAGGTGTTTCATATACAACAATATTTGTTGAAACTGAATTGCTGCATGTGAAACCATTTGCAGTCTGTGATGCTGTTAATACTATTGGGTATGTTGTGCCTTGGTATGCACCGTCATTGAATTGGAAAGTTTCCGCTTGATTCGTGCTTGAACCAAGCCCTCCAAAATCCCAACTAAATACTACACCCGAAAGTTGATTGTTTGTTGTATTCGCAAAAAAATCTATACTTCCTCCCTCACATATATTTACCAAATCCGTAGAAATTTCAGGCAACGGTACAGGAACAACAATAGCCAAATCTGTAGTAGAAGAAGTACAAGTCAAAGATGGAATTGTTGCATATACATTCTGTGATGTAATTTGAATTGGAAAAGTTACTGTTGAAGGGCCGTTATTGATATACAAATGCGAAGCCAACGAATTGGTTATTCCATCACCCCAATTTACAGTATTCACTGCATTTGGCAATCCTGAAAGCGTCACCAACAAATTACTACATCCACTACTATTCAATGCTTGTACTGCGGAAACATCAGGTAAACTATAAACGTATATTGTAGCACTTGACGAAGCGCTACAAGAGCCTCCAGTATAATTTGGCGAGGATGCAGTTAACGTAACAGGTATTAATGACCCCGAAGGACTACCCGTTGGAAATGTAAAGGAAGCATTCATGGCATTGGAACTTCCTATTCCTTGTATATCCCAGGCGAATGAAATACCATTGGAGGAGCCCGTTTGAACACCAGCCGTAAAATCAATTGACCCTCCAGCACAAACATTATATTGCGAGGCATTAATAACAGGCAATGGATTCGGGAAAACTGTTATTTGTGTATATACTGTATCATTTGCACAACCATCGTTGACAACCAAATAAGGGTAATAATTCACAATGCCATTAACAGATGTAAAAGTATAGGATACTGTATTTTGATTAATAAATGAAGTGCCATTCGCGTCTGCCATATTCCAAAACGTACTATAATTGGGATCAGCTGAAGTATTGGTAAATGTCACCGTTAATGGTGAACATCCGCTATTTGAACTTACTAAAAAACCACCAATTACATTATCTGGCAAGACTGTAACACTATCAATAAAAGTATCTGTACCACATGCATTGGATAATATTAACTCAATTGGAAAAACCTGAATTAATGAATCGCTTGGAAAATACATGGAAGTTAAATTCGGATTGTAGGATACATAATTACCATAATTCCATGTATAGGAAGTTGGTTCACCTACAGAAATATTATTGACAGCTAAAGAAGTTCCTGAGCAAATGGTATGATTCGCAAGGGTGAAATTAGCGATTGGTGATGGTAATACCGTAATCTGCTGAGAACTTGTGACTGTCCCGCATGCATTTGTTACTGCCAAAATCACTTGATAATTCGTAGTTGAATTTCCTTGCTGGTACGTGACACTTGGAGGGTTAATCAAACTTGAAGACGAAAATTGATTTGTCCATGAAACAGTATCAGGTGCAAAAGTCCAATCATAGCTTGTTATATAAGAGCCTGTGCTCTGATTTGTAAAACTTACTGGTAATGGTGCACATCCATTGTTTAAATCTGTTACAAAATTTGAAACTGGCAAATCATAAATTTGAATGGTTGAATTAAGTGTATCTGTGCAACCAAACGTGTTAATTGCAATCATTTCAATGGTATGGATACCAAGAGTTGAAAATACCGGCGGTTGAGGCGCGGAAGATGTGCTATACAATACACCATCTATGTTCCATTCATAGTTACCAATAGTAGCATCTCCATTACTCAATGATATGGGAGAGTTAAGACAACCTGTAGAAGGTAAAGTAAAACTTCCAACCGGATTTGGGTTAATGGTTACTAAAATAGAATCGAGAGCCTGACAACCCGTTGCATTATTTGTTAAGTCAGTCACGAAGTAATAATTGGTTGGAACATTTCCCACAGGATCTGGCAAAGAGACTGTTATTGCACTTGGACCATTTATTTGTCCTACATAATTTGAGGCGGTATTCGGAAGCCAATTGTACGTGTACGTATTCGCATCAGGAATATATTCTAATGTAGTTGTAGAAACATCAGAACAAAATGTATACGTCGATTGGTTTAACGAAGGAAGCGGATTAACTATGATACCTATTGAAGTGTTCGGTTGAATTGCACATTGAGGCACTTGGTCGTACGCAATATTGGTGACTACATAAGTAGTCGTTTGATTCGGAGTTACCGTGAATATTGAATTAGAACCATTGAAATTGTCGATAGAAAAGCTCTGGCCATTTGCTGTGTAGTTTATGTCATAGAATCCATTTGCAGGTGTGAACGCAAAATTGATTTCAGATGATTCCAATGAGCAAATTGTTTCTCCACCTGTAATATTTACAATGGGATATGGGTGAATAATAACCTGCGCAACATTTGAAGTGATGCTGGGACATCCACCACCGTTTACAAAAGAAACCACACAGTAATAATAAAAAGTTCCAGCTATATTCGAAGGGGGGGTAAAGGTATTACTTGTTGCGAAGTTGATGGGTGCTCCGCCAGTTATTGAGTTATTTGTATTCGAAAACCATTGGTAGCTTGGTATTCCAGTTCCATCGGAATAAGCAACCTGCAGCTGATTTGTTGATTGATTCAAACAGTGTTGTTGAGTGGTAATTGGTTGTGTTGAAAATACAGGAGATAGGTTTACGACCACAGCTGCAGGGTTTGAAGTGACACTGCAATTTGATCCTGTTTGGTTTATGACACAGTAATAGTATTGCGTTCCTGCAGCGGAACTCGGTGGAATATACGAGTTTGATATTGCTCCAACGATTGGTGTTCCTCCAACGTTAGAGTTGTTAGTGTTGGAGTACCATTGGTACGAAGCGGTTCCCGTTCCACCAGAAATGGAAACGAATAATTGTGAAGTTGGCGTATTTTGACAAACGGATTGAGTTGTGGTCGGTTGAGAAGATACGATGGGGTCTGCAAGAACAATTATTGCTGCATTAGCTGAAGTTAGTGCATCACAACCAGAACCTGATAAACCAATTGTTACATAGTAATTGTAAGTTCCAGGAGTGTTGAATACCGACGGAGTAAAAGAACTATTTGTTTCTCCTCCAATGGTAACAGCAGGAGTGCTGAACCATTGATAAGTTGGTGTTCCAACTCCTCCAGTGTATGCAACGTTTAGCGCGTTAGGAATAGTTCCTCCCACACAAATCGTTTGTGTTGTAAGCGGTTGCGCTGAAATTATTGGGTCAGTGAGAACCACAACTTCTCCAATGTTAGAATTGATCATGGAACAACCACCCGCAGCCGAAAATGAAACAATACAGTAATAGTATAAAGTACCTGAAACACCAGATGGTGGAATAAACGATGAGGAAATTTGTCCTGCAATTGGAGTTCCTCCTGCATACGCATTCGTTGTGTTTGAATACCACTGATATGTTGCAGTTCCTGTCCCGTTGCTATAGGCAACGTTCAGTTGAGTTGTTGTTCCACCAACACATACCGATTGAGTTGGTGTTGGTTGCGTTGTGAACGTCGGAGCAGGAGTAACGGTAATGAGTGAAGCCGGAGAATTCACCCCGCAGTTGGCTCCACTTTGTGTAACAACACAGTAATAGTAGGTATCTCCCGTTTG
Organism: uncultured Chryseobacterium sp.; assembly: GCA_964430305.1. Lineage (GTDB taxonomy): Bacteria > Bacteroidota > Bacteroidia > Flavobacteriales_D > Sanyastnellaceae > CAIZGX01. The sequence goes on along the minus strand of CAYSEX010000080.1, from coordinate 590 downwards.
GCTTACAGGCGGAGTGTAGGTTGAAGCGTTAGCTCCCGCTATTGCATTGCCTGAAGTGTTACCACCTGTTGTGTTTGAATACCATTGAAAGGAAGAGGTTCCCTCTCCATTAGAAACGGCTACTGAAAGTGGTACAACCGATCCTGCGTTTTGACAATAGGAAGCACCTGCTGAAATAGTTGCTAAAGGGTCAGCGACAACAATTATTGCTGCATTAGCTGAAGTTTGAATACCACATCCGGCTCCGGCTAAAGTAACGGTTACGTAATAGCTGTTTGTTCCCGGGGTTGAAAATATAGGTGGTGTATACGTAGATGAATTCGCTCCAGGAATTGGAATGTTAGCAGGAGATTCAAACCATTGATAAGATGGTGTTCCAACCCCACCCGCGTATACAACACTTAATGGACTTGGAATGCTTCCACCAACACATATCGTTTGTGACGGAGTAGGTTGAGTTGAAAGCGAAGCATTAGCATTAACAAGGACCTCTCCAATATTGGAAGTAATGCTTGAACAACCACCGCCAGTGAGGGATATAACTGCATAATAATAAGTTGTACCTGCAGTGGTTGAGGCTGGTGTGTAGC
>CAYSEX010000079.1:0-8045 GCA_964430305.1 uncultured Chryseobacterium sp. | reverse complement strand
CGAAGAAAACCATATTCTGTAGTTCTGCTTGACGAGATTGAAAAGGCACACCCCGATGTATTCAATATTCTACTGCAAGTATTAGATGACGGGAGGCTCACAGATAATAAAGGTCGCGTTGCCAATTTCAAAAACGCCATTATCATCATGACAAGCAACCTAGGATCACCACTGATTCTTGAAAAATTTGAAAAAAATGATCGAAAATCAGAGCAGTCAAAACTCTTAGCTGAAACGAAATCAGAAGTGATGGAATTGGTTAAGCGTCATTTTAGACCTGAATTTTTAAATCGAATCGATGAAATTATCTTGTTCCCTCCTTTGACTAAAAAAGAGGTTCGCGCCATTGTTACCATGCAATTGCATCTTTTGAGTGCCAAGTTGAGAAAATCAGATATTGTATTGAAAGTTTCGCCAGACGCCTTGGATTGGTTGAGTGAACGTGGATATGAACCACAATTTGGTGCACGCCCCATTAAAAGACTGCTTCAAAAAGATGTCTTGAACATTCTCTCAAAACAATTACTTGCAGGAACTATAGACAAAAGCTTACCGCTCGTTTTAGATGTATTTGAAGGTGAAATGGTTTTTCGAAAAGAAATTGAAGGGGAACAAATAATTTCACATTGAAATAAACGGAAGGTCTTATCTTAGTGACGCTAAAAATTAAATCAAAACTAACATGAGCAAACAACTTTGGGTATTGGATCCCGTGCACTCAGAAATAACCTTTAAGGTTCGTCACATGATGATTACTACTGTTTCTGGAACATTCAACACTTTCAACGGCAGCCTCAATGCCAATGAGGGTGACTTTTCAGATGCCGAGGTTTCATTTGAGGCAGAAATTGCATCTGTAAATACCCGTAATGAACAACGCGATGAGCATTTGAGAAGCAATGATTTCTTCGAAGCTAGTATTCACCCTACTCTCAATTTCAAAAGTACTTCATTCAATAAAATTGGTGAAGGTAGTTACACCATGACTGGAGATTTCACTATGAAGGGCGTAACGAAATCTATGTCATTCCAAGTAGACTACACCGGAACAGTCATTGACCCTTGGGGACAAGTTAAAGCAGGATTTGAAATTACAGGATCCATTAATCGTGCTGATTTCAACTTGAACTGGAATGCATCTAATGAAACTGGAGATTTAGTACTTTCAGAAGAAGTGAAACTTGCAATCAATGCTCAAGTAGTTAAGCAACTCTAAAATAATATTCGTTCGACATGAAGAATATCTTCTCGAACTACCAAAAGCGCTTCGCATTTTACGGAGCGCTTTTAGGTTTTATATTCCCATTCATTGCAATGGGCATGCAATGTGCTTTCAGTAACGCACAATTCTTCATGTGTCAATTTGATACGCCAGCTTTATGGATTGTTGACACAGCACCACTCGTATTGGCCTTAATTGCCTCTTTAGCTGGTAGAAATTTGGACCGTGCAGAGGCTAAAGCCGAAGAAGCAAGAAAAAACTCTGAAATTGCCTTGAAGCGATTCAACGAAATGCAAAAATTGCGTCAAGAAGCAGACCATGCCAATGCCGCAAAGAGTGAATTCTTAGCTAACATGTCACATGAAATAAGAACTCCAATGAATGCTATCATTGGCATGAGTTATTTGATGAAGAAAACAGCTCTGAATGAAAAGCAAGCAGACTACAATCAAAAGATAGAAATTTCAGCCAAAAATTTACTCCGCATTATTGATGACATCCTCGACTTCTCAAAAATTGAGGCTGGTAAACTCACATTAGAGAGTACTAACTTATTTTTAGATGAACTTATTTCCGATGTCGCAGATGCTGTGAATGTGAAGCTGCAAAAGAAAACCGATGTTGAACTTGTTACCAACATTGACCCAAATATTCCAGCTGTGATCATGGGAGATAGCGTGAGGCTAAGGCAAGTCCTATTGAATCTTGCTGACAACGCAGCCAAATTCACGCAGCAAGGTGAAGTAAAAATCACAGCCAAACTATTACAAAAATTACCATACGGTGTTATTATTAATTTCAGCATCAAAGACACCGGAATTGGGTTAACTGAAGAACAACAGAAAAAACTTTTTTCCCCCTTTCAACAAGCCGATTTATCCACTACCCGCAAATTTGGTGGTACGGGGTTAGGCCTTGCAATTTGCAGACGAATTGTTGAAATGATGGATGGTGAGCTCACCGCTGTAAGTGAATACGGAAAAGGATCCGAATTCACATTCAATGCATTTTTCTCATCTGCCCAAGAATCGTCAAATACAGTTGAACCCCTTCAAAGTCTCATTGGATTAAAAGCACTATTGGTTGACGATTCAGAAAGTGCACGAATGGTTCTCACAGAGATGCTTAGTTCGCTAGGATTTACCGTTATAGTTGCAAAAGATGCATATGAGGCAATTGATATTTTTGAAGTAGAACAAAAAAGTGCTCATCCCCTGTCGCTCATGGTTGTGGATTGGAAAATGCCAGGAATGGATGGTCTTCAATTGGTTCGTGAACTGCGAGCAAAAGAAGGTGTTGAAGTTCCTTCCATACTTATGGTTACCGCCTATGGAATTGAAAGTATGCGTGAAGCCGCCAAGCAGAAACTTGTAGATGGCGTAATGCTGAAACCAATTACGTTAAGCAATTTACACGACTCACTTCATGGCATCATGAATACCGGTAGCCGTAAAAAATCAGTTGAAAAATTTGATTTCACAAGCATAGAAGGATTCAAACAAGCACTTGAAGGAAGTCGTGTATTGTTGGTGGAAGACAATGATATTAATCTAGAATTAGCATTGGAATTATTACTCGATGTAGGAATTGTTGCCGACGCCGCACGCAATGGAATTGAGGCCTTGGAAAAAGTAAAATCGAATGCTTATCAACTTATTTTGATGGACATTCAAATGCCCGAGATGGATGGTCTAACAGCTACTAGAAAAATTCGTGAAGAGGAGCGTTTAAAAGACTTACCCATTGTGGCAATGACAGCGCATGCCATGAAAGGTGAGCGCGAAAAAAGCATTGCTGCCGGTATGAATGATCACATCACCAAACCCATAGACACCGGTATTCTTTATCAGACGTTATTGAAATATATTCAAGGAACTGAAGTGAACCCAAGCGTTTCCATTCAAGGAGCTGAAACCAATTTTAAAATTGATATCCCTGGACTAGACACAGTTGAAGGATTGAGACGCATTGGCAATAAGCCTGAAGCCTATCTGAAACTACTTTCAACCTTCGTGAAAAATTATGCTGACACCACTTCCTTCTTGAATAACATCGACAAAAAAATGACACCCATGCTGAGTAGCTATTTGCATGCGGTAGCAGGTGTTGGTGGAAATATAGGAGCGAAAGAAATTTATGAAAAAGCATACCCCTTGTCGAATCAACTGAAAGAATTGGTTGCAGCTAACGACACCACTATTACTCAAGAGCAAATATCCGGCATGCTAGAAGTGGCAGAACTTATAAAACAGGTTGCAACATCTATTTCAGAAAACCTACCATCTGAAAAGCAAAATGAATCAGAGTTAAAATCATTATCAGATGCCGACTGGAATAGTTTCGTACAACAATTAATAGAACTCACTGAAGGAAATGATACTGCTGCAGTTGATGCTTGTGAAAACCTTATTAAGAACTTTCAACTTTCAGACGAAAAGAGAAAACTTGTAGATGATTGCATTCAATTATTGAATGAATTCGAGTTTGACGAAGTACTTGAAAAACTAAAATAAATTTTGGAAACACCCCCTACCTCTACCCTACTTATAGTTGATGATTCCGTTGAGAATTTACAAATACTGTCGAATCTACTCAAGGAAAATTACAAAATAAAAATTGCAAAAAATGGAGAGAAGGCCATTGAAATTGCAATGCAAGCTCCGCAACCCGATCTCATACTGTTAGACATTATGATGCCTGGCTTGGATGGGTTCGAAGTTTGTAAATTACTGAAAGAAAGTACTGTCACACAGAACATTCCGGTAATATTCCTAACAGCACTGAACGAAGTTGCTGATGAAACCAAAGGCTTTCAAGTTGGAGGAGCAGACTTTATAACCAAACCATTCAATCCAGATATTGTAAAAGCAAGAATTCACACCCATCTATCGCTTCAATCTGAAAGAAAAAAATCTGAATCATTACTCAAAATACTTCTCCCGGAAAATGTCATTCACGACCTCATGTCCAAAGGCAAGCACACACCAGAGACACATGAGAATGTAAGCATTTTATTTTCAGACTTTGTCGGTTTCACCTCGATTACTTCTCAACTTTCCCCCGACTTTCTGATTGAAGAATTAACTGAAATTTTTACTGCATTCGATGAAATTGCAGAACGCAATCATGCCATGCGCATTAAAACCATTGGGGATGCTTACATGGCCACCACAGGATTAGGGAAGAAAGATGAAGATCATGCAAAGAATATGGTCAACACTGCTCTTGAATTTATTTCTTATTTGAATGAGAGAAATAAGCAGTCATCACAGCAATGGTTGTGTAGAGTTGGTGTTCATTCCGGTAATGTAATCGCTGGAATCATTGGTAAATCAAGGTTCATATATGATATATTGGGCGACAGTGTGAATATTGCAGCACGTGTAGAAAGTGCGGGCACTGCTATGCGAGTGACCATAACTGAAAGCACGAAAAGTCTTTTGGGAAATGCCTACCAATTTGAAACTCTTGGCAATGTTAATTTGAAGGGAAAGGGTGAAATGCCCTTGTATTTGGTAGCTAAAATTTAGAGCGACGCTGCCTTTCTTCTTACAACATTTAAATGGTCCAAAACTTTGGGACCTCTAAGCGCTTTTGAACTTGTGGTGTGGTACTGATGAGCCGATAAAAACTTAACTTGAATTTCGTTCCAAGTATGGTGATTATCAATTTCATTGCATGCCTTCATCTCTAAATACAGGCATTCAGCGATGGTCTCAAAATCATCTCTTCCTAAATAATCCAAATCAGCATCGCAAATAATCTGTTGTAAAAGACCCTGCGGACTCTGTGGCATTTTCGTTGCCATGATTAATCCAGAAATGGTTTCAATCTGATTCGAATTCAAATGCGGTTCAGCCCACTTTTTAAAATACATAACACCAGCTTCCTCATGATTTTTCCTCTGAAATAAAAAACCAGAATCATGAAAAAGAGCTGCCGTTTTCAATGCGTGTAAATCTTCACCTTCAACTCCTTCCCTCTCAGCAATTGCTGAAGATTCAATGATTACATCAAGCGTATGACGTGCGTCATGATACAAATAATTTTCAGACAATTTGGTTTTCAAATCGGTCATTACCTGGTCGTAAACACTTGCATAAAACGCTTCAAAATTCATAATCATCCACTTAGATAAGACAAAGTTAAATCAAGTTTAAGACTGAACCACGCTTTACAAAACTTTCTTACCTTTAGGCTCCATAAAATTGAAATGAAAATAAATCGAATACTCATACCTTGTGACTTAAAAGAGGATAGCTTCAACGCCTTGAATCATGGAGCTTTCATTGGAAAAGAAGAAAATGCAGAGCTCATTTTATTGCATGTAGTAACACATGAAAAACATAGTGCTGAAGCAAAAATAGAATTGCAAGCATGGGCCGAACAGCTGCAGCAAGGGTATTTGGGCGTGGTGAAGACCTTGATTGAAGTTGGTGATTTTATTGAATTAATTACACAAGTTGCCACGAGAGAAAATTGCGAACTTGTAGTTATGCCTACTCACGGTATGCGCGGCATGCAACGTATCACGGGTAGTTTGGCGCTGAAGGTAGTCAGTGAAGGGCACCTACCCTTTATTGTAGTTCAAAAACGTGCTGTTCGTGAACACGGCTATAAAAAAATGGTCATTCCCGTTTCGGATAGACCTGCACTACTTGAAGAATTGAATGTTTTTACAAGCCTTGCGAAACACTTTACATCTGAAGTTCATTTGGTTGTTCGCAAAGAAAACGATTCACACGAAATTCAAACTTTTGAAGCTGTACGAAGTGCATTTGAAGCATCTGGAATTTCATTGCAAATTCACTTCGAAACCCATATTGTCTCCTTCGCCAAACACGTGTCAACCTATGCAGCAGCGGTTGACGCTGATATTATTTGCGCAGTTAATTTCTCTTTTGAATACTTGTACACGCTGTTTCCAAGAACCGAAGAAGAAGATTTAATTTACAACGAAGCACAAATACCTGTTTTGCTTGTGACTCCTCAACAAAGTGAAAACGCCCAATATTTCATACCCATGTGGCATTAAAAAAAAGATTATGGCAAACATTATAGTACCAACAGATTTCACAAGCACCTCAGATGTTGCAGTGAATTACGCTTTAAACATGTCTCGTGTTTTAGATGCAGAAGTGCATTTACTTCATGTAGTAAAAAGTGAAAGTGAAAAAGAAGGAGCCCTTTCAAAAATGTCAGCTCAAATAATCTCTCACACCAATAAAACAGGCAAGACTGCCAAATCCTTGGTTGTAGAAGGAAACATTTTCGATGCTATCCCAGCGGAAACTGAGCGTGTGAATGCCCAATTGGTAGTAATGGGAACGCATGGTTTGAAAGGATTTCAGTTTATTACAGGAAGTAATGCATTGCGTGTAATAACTGAATCGAAAGCGCCTTTTATTGTTGTTCAAGAAACCACAAAGCAAACGGCAGATATTAAACGAATACTTGTTCCTCTCGACTTACATAAAGAGACCAAGCAAAAAATTAAAATTGCAGGTGATATAGCTGAAAAGTATAAAGCCGAAGTACACATTGTGGTTCCGAAAGAGACCGATGAGTACTTGCACAATCAAGTAATGCGCAACTTATCCTATGCTGAAGGATATTTTGAAAGCCGAGGTATAGCTCAGAAGGGAAAAGTAATGGATGGAGATCACGGAAGTTTCGTGAAGGAGATTGTGAAGTATGGACAATACGCTGAGATAGATTTAATCTGCATTTTGAATTTTGCCAGCGAGCAATTGATTCATGCTTTTGGTGCTGATGCTGAGCAGAAGATGATCACCAATGAAGCTGGAATACCTGTAATGGTCATCAATCCGGTTCACGCCAATTTAGATTCAAGAACCATTTTTGCGCAGTAATTTGTGAGCGTATAATAAAAGTTTGTCAAACCGAAATTAAAACGTATATTTGCCGCTCGAATTTCCGTTAAGGGAATCTCGGGGTGTAGCGTAGCCCGGTATCGCGCCTGCTTTGGGAGCAGGAGGTCGTAGGTTCGAATCCTGCCACCCCGACAAAGAAAAGACAACTCGGTTGTCTTTCTTTTTTTATAGATGAATGATCTCGTAGCTCAGCTGGATAGAGCATCTGCCTTCTAAGCAGACGGTCAGGGGTTCGAATCCCTTCGGGATCACGAAGAGACGAAAAAGTCCTCAACGCAAGTTGAGGATTTTTTGTTTAATCAATATAAGTTGTGAATTTTTCCATGGCCTTTCGCACTTTCTTAGCCTGAGCCAAGTAATCCTTTTCCTCATCTCTATAACCGAGCGGCATGAGCAGAACAGAACGCAAGCCTTTTTCATTCAAACCTAGAATACGGTCCACTTCAGCAGGATTAAAACCTTCCATTGGTGTAGCATCAACACCCTCATCAGCAGCAGCTAATAACCCTACTCCCAAAGCAATATAAGCCTGCATGCAAGCATGATTGAAGTTTTGCTCTTGAGGTCGGTTGGGCCAAGTAGATACTATACCGGCTCTCATGCGTTCCCAACCTTCACTCTTAACACCACGAACTTCGTTCACTAAATCAAACCAAGCGTGAATGCGTTCAGGTGTGTACTGATCCCAAACTGCAAAAACCACAAGGTGCGAACAATGCTCAATCTGAGATTGGTTATTTCCTGCCGTTCGGAGCTCTTTTTTCAATTCGGAATTCGTAACCACAATCAATTCATACGGCTGAAGACCAATTGACGAGGGACTTAATCGAATGCTTTCCAAAATGCGATTTATTTTCTCCTCTTCCACCTTGCTTCCATTCATAGCTTTGGTAGCATACCTCCAATTCATTAATTCCAATACCCTCATG
>CAYSEX010000078.1:0-8227 GCA_964430305.1 uncultured Chryseobacterium sp. | reverse complement strand
CCTTTTTTAACCGTGTAGTACTTTTTATTTCCCGACTCCCTTGGTTCTTGTTTGGGTAATACCGGGTCAGGAGCTTTTAATAATTCGGTGTATTTTTTTACTGGTAGACGAAGTTCAGATAAATCTGTATTTGTGTTCAAGGTGTTGAGCGTTTTTTCAATACTCTCAAACAAGAGTCGCCCTTTGATTTCATACCCTTTTTTCGTTAAATGAATATAGTCGCTTTGTGCATAGCCCTTTTCATGCCAAAACCGAATTTTCTTGTACCCGCCCGATAAGTCATAAAAATTCCAGTACAACGAATTGGTCACTTGAGCCATAGAGTCAACCACTTCATTGAAGCGAATACCCGCATCTATGTAACTTCCTTTTCTATAAAGATCCTGCATAGATGTGAACACAATGGAAACTTCCGGATTTATTGCCTTGAATTTGCTCACAATCTCATGAACATACCTTGGAATGTTGTTGTCCATGGTGTTGGTGTACAAAATATTGTTCGTTCCAAAATCAATGATGACCACATCAGGCAACAGATGAGGTGCCTGATTTTCTAATTTTTCAAGTGACAAAACAGATTGAAATTGCGATGCACCCACACCAAAAGCTTCATACAATAAGCCATGCTTCGCGGTATGCTCAATGTTTATTCCGTAACAAGTCAATGTTTCTTCGAGTTCAGAAGTTCCACTATGATGCACCGAAACATTTTTAATTTCATCCTCGAATACAACTTCCAGAAACGCCTCTCCAAAATGATTTTGAATGGTGTCTTTGTTCACATGTTTCACAACTTTTTGATTGAGGAGTATATCAAATTCCGGAGTCATTTGATTGATCTCTAAAAAAAACTGCAGTCGATACTTTTCCTTTGGAAGAGTTTCATTCATGGTAATGGTGAAACTTGCTGCTGTGTCTTTTGAACTTACCGTCATGCCGCGCAATCCGAGTGGAATTTTTGGAGGTAACTGAAAACTTTTGGCGTAGGTCCATTCACCTGTATGCGACGTTTTACTGTTGATGCTATTGTAGGTATTTGCAGCAGAGAACGGAAAGAAAAACCCAGGTCCCGCACTCCCGAATTTTTCATGTAAATAACGGCTCGCAATGCCGGTAACAATCTCACTTTGAATGTGGCTTGCTCCGTAATGATAAATAACTGTTCTTCCCCCTTGCTTACTTTTCTCCATGTTCTTTTTGAACAGCTTAGCCGCTTGGTTGGTTGAAAATTGAATGCAACGGTAATTGGTATCTATGCCCAAAAGTTGAATGCTCTCTTGGTAGTTTTGACCACTGATTTGTTGGGTCAAAATGATTAACCCGAAGATGATGATTTTAACTTTCATTGCTCACTTTTCTTTTCGTTTTCGGTCTCAATGACCTCTATTTCTTTTTCTGTATTAGGTGACTCTACATTTGGTTTTGTGTACGGTTTATTCAATCCTAAATTGCGCATCATGCCTATTGTTCCCCTGCTCATTGCGCCATACATACCCATTCCAAAAATTAAATCAGTTACTTTATTGTCTTGAATCAATGTCATGAGGTTGTGCTTCGAATACCGAAAATCGACCACATAGATCTCTTCAAAATGACTAACTAAATAAACGGCAAATGCATTGCCCATTGAGTTTTTAATAACACAAGCTTTGCGTCCATTTTTTATACTTGTTGTAATTTTTTCTAGCGGATAATCTCCAGAAATGAAACAGGTGTAACCAACAGCCCCACTAAATAGCGCACATTTCCTTCCGTTGTCAAATCCCGATTCTCCGTAACGAATACTTTCTGAACTTACCTTGGGTTTGTAGATTTCAAGCGTGTCTGGGTGTTCTTGCACGCTGGGATCCCTCGTGAGGTCATAAAGTGAACCCAAGAACGTTCCTCTTTTTTCGTAGGTCATTTCTGAACGATCTACCGGAGTAAAGCCGGCCGCTTTGCAAAAGGCAACATAGGCATGGTAAGCACCATTGGCTGTCCAGTGGTGGTCAGTCCCAAAAAATAGTTTTTCGTTTCTGTGCGCATTCATTTCAGCCATTACATCTGCAAACTTTACGTTGCCATTGAGGTGATCTCGAATAGCTAACAAAGTAGCTTCGTTTTTTCCGTTCAAATGTGCATATTGCTCGTCAGGAATGTATGCACTTGAAAGAGGTGCCACAGCAGAGTATACTTGAACCTGCGGCAAGGCATTGGCGTAATCATTGAGCATGGCCGCAAAAACAGGCGACACAGCTGTTGAACCCGAATTCAAAGTAAAAACCGCTCCATTCAGAATAATCATTCCCCCCGAATACGCATCATTAAAATCATTCAGAGAGGTGTTGCTGGTATCGGAACCCGCAGTTCTCTGCTCCATTCCCGCTTGTACCACTACCAAACGAATTTCATTTTCGAAATGCAAGCCCATGTTGTATCGTATGGTGTTGCTCAAAGCCAATAGCTCATCGCGTTTTGGGAATTGATCATTCACATAACTTGAAATGCCTCTGAAATAGGCTCCGCTCATATACGTGCTATCTGTTAATGCAGGCCATTGCGCCAATTTTCTTTTTTCTGAATCTGATATTTCTCTTTTCTCTGAAAAGAAAAACGCTGTAGACACACCAAGTATTAAAATGGCCTGAATAAAAAGTGTAATTTTTTGATACATGTTAGAATCGGAAATAAATAAAGGGGTTGTAGGTATCGTCTATCAATAAAATGGTTCCCAATGCAAGAAATACAAGATTGATAACAGGAGCTGCGTAGAAGTATATTCGATTGGACCACGTTGCTATTTTCGATTGACTTGTAAACATCTCATTCCAGGGAATACAGAATGCAATGGCGGTTGCAAAAAAGAACATGTAGCCCACCAAATCATTTTTTAAATTCATGGACACCGCATGTTCGGAGTGAAACAGTGTGACTACGAACGATTTTAATTTTTCGAAATCTACGTAATAGAAAATGGCTCTGCTGAATACAATTAGTAAAAGCGTATAGCTGTGTTTAAAAATGCGCGGTGTCGCTTGCAGCGGACGTTCAAGTAATTTTTCAAGAATCATACAGCATCCAAAGAATGCTCCCCACAAAACGAAATTCCAACTTGCGCCGTGCCAAAATCCGGTGAGCAACCAGACAATGAAAATATTTCTCAACTGATTACTTCGGTTTCCACCCAAAGGAATGTAAACGTAATTTCGAAAGAATCTTCCTAAAGACATGTGCCAGCGCTTATAGAAATCTCCAACAGAAGTTGCAGCATAGGGGTGGTTGAAATTTTCATGAAACTCAAAACCAAATAATCTTCCTAGACCAATGGCCATATCTGAATAACCGGAAAAGTCAAAATAGATTTGAATGGAGAAAAGTGTTATTCCAAACCAAGCTTCAGGAGAGGAGAGCGTTAAAAATTGTACGTCTAAATATTTCTCAACCAAAATACTGGCCGTGTTGGCAATGACAACTTTTTTGAATAAACCGAGACAAAACCGATTCACGCCACTCCATGCCAAGCTTAAAGTTGTCTTTCTAAAATGGATTGCATTTTCAATTTCGCTGTATCTTACAATAGGCCCCGCAACCAAGTGCGGAAACATACTCACGTAAACCATGAAATTCAAGATGTTTCGCTGAACCTGACTGTGACCTCGGTACACATCTAGCAAATAGGAAAGTGCAAGGAATGTATAGAACGAAATTCCAAGCGGAAGGGTAATTCCTGGTTTGGTAAAAGCTGTACCGAAAATCCAATTGGTATTTTCTACGAAGAAATCGGCATACTTGAATGTCATCAACAGACTTAAATTCAGCACAATTCCCAAGATCAATGCAAGCTTCGCTTGTGGCTTCCCCTTAGATTGATTCATCCAGATGGATACGCCATAATTCAGTGCACTAGAGAAAAGAAGTAAGGTTAACCAAATGGGTTCGCCCCAGGAATAAAATAGTAATGAGAAGAGAAGTAAAATGATATTTTTCCAAGTCATGCTTGGAATCAAGAAGTAGGCAAGCAATGAAGCTGGCAAGAAAAAGTAAATGAAAATGAGGCTGGAAAATACCATGAGTTTTCTATAGGATGAAGGTTGTATCAAAGTAAAGAAACGATGTTCAAATCATTTGTTTTTGTAGAACGAGATATGCACATTCCGTTTTTAACTTTGTATTATGAATGCGAAATTTCAAATTGGTGATTTTGTTCGTTTTTTGAACGATGAAGGTGAGGGGTATATCATTCAGTTTCTCAATGAACACCTTGCTCTGGTTGAAGACAGCAGTGGTTTCGCCTTTGAACATGAAATTTCTGAGCTTGTTCTAGTTCCCAATCAACAAAAAGAGATGCAGCAGTATAATAGCATTGTGCCTAGTACAAGGGAAATGTTGGATCGCAATATGGACTCAGAGGCAGTGCGTGTTGCTGCACGTGATTTTAAGTCGCGATACAACGAAAGAGCTTCAAGTGATCTTCCAAACTCAGGTCAAGATTTTGAGGTTGATTTGCATATTCATGAGCTTCTGGATCATTATTCCAACATGAGCAACGGCGAAATTGTAGAGGTTCAAATGCAACATTTCGAGCGCATGTTGCGCATAGCTGAAGAACGCAAGGTGAAGAAAATCATATTCATTCATGGGGTGGGGCAGGGTGTGCTGCGTCAAGAAATTCGTCAGCATTTGCGCATGTATTATCCGCAGTGTGAATTTTTAGATGGAAACTATCAGAAATACGGACACGGAGCTACTGAGGTTCGATTCAGGAAATGAGCATGTCTTTGGGGATAACATGCAACAATCGGGGGCGATTTACGTCTTAATCTGAAATAAGTTTGAGCCATGAGGTTCTTTTCTATTGGTAGGTTGTATTCGGGTGTGTGTTTGATCATTGCAATGGTCTTGAATATGGGTATGCAGGGTCAATACGCAGCCAATGCTTTACACAAAAAGAATTGGGTCAATTACGGAGTGGGGCTCACTACTTCAGATTATCTTTCATACCACTTGCTGGCTTCGCGAACCGTGTTCGGAGAAACGGTCTCTTCAACCACGCGGTTCTCATACAACCAAGAGCTCATTGAAGGACCGAATGATAGCATCTACTTTCGTAAAAATAGAAATGTGGAATTGGGTGTTTTGTGGGGGAATGGCTGGGCACACAAAAATGTTTACATGCATATTGCTGCCGGCATGGGGGTGAATGTGCGCATGTATGGCGATAGTGCTCAGCAAGTGCTGAATCAATTCGATTATAAGGTGGGAATGACCATAGGTGTTCCTGCACAATTGGAGTTGGGATGGAATAAAAAAGAACATGGCTTTAGCTTGCTTGTGACTGGCAACTGGAATTTCCGCGAGCCTTATTTGGGAGCTTTGATTTGTTATTCACGCAGGTTTAAATTGAAAGAAAAATGAAAGACATTACTTCGAAGGAAGATATTGTTTTATTGGTCAATGCGTTTTACGATCGTGTGCTTGCAGATGATGTGTTGGGCCCTTTTTTCAAACACGTTAATTTCGAAAAGCATAAACCTAAAATGATTCACTTTTGGAGTTTTGTATTGTTAGATGAACCAGGATATACTACAAATATTACCGATGTGCATCAGCACCTGCAAGCCAGAATGCAAGCGTACATGCATTGGAATGACTTATTTTCAGAAACGGTGAATGCACATTTCACTGGACCCAATGCCGAAGCAGCGAAGTTGCGGGCACATACCTTGGCTTGGACCATGGGTACTAAATTCAATGCGTCATGAAAAAAAGTTTTGCTTGCCTCATAGTTTCAATGATTTGGTTATCTGTTGGATATTCACAACTGTTTTTCAGAGGTGGAGCTTCGGCTTTCGAGCATGAAGATATTCGCTCTGGGTTGGATTCCATGTTGGTACTGAATCAAATTGAAAACCCCACCCTTCAACCTTTACAATTGGGTTACCAAACGTCAATGGGGTATTTAATCACCTTGCGAAAAGAACGAAGCTTGTTTGTTGCTCCAATGTTGGGATTCTCGCAAATGAGTACAGGGTTGTTAACGGCCGATTCCATTTCAATCAATTATACTGGAATTCAAGCAGGGGTGAAGTTGTTTACCGGACCGCGCTCTTGGTTCGATGTCTATAGTCCAGGTCCGGTTGGAAATAGACTCATGTTGACTCTCGATTTGGGGGTAGCGGCAGCAGAGCAGCGCATTGATTTTCAGGGTCGGTCAATTGAGAAGAAAATGCGGTCCATTGCGCCGTATTGTGGTGGAGAGTTAACGTATCGCTTGTTGGTGTTGGGCAAAAAGCTGGTGATTTCTCCCTACGTTGGGGCAATGGGCTATTACAATCAACGCTTTCAAGACGCAGCCAAATTTTTGACTCATGAGCAGCGATTCAATGGTTTCCCTGAGCAAACGTTCAATTGGAATTGGCAGGTGGGATTTGAGTTTTGTTGGTTGTTTTCGAATAAAAAAATACCTTACAATATTTAAATGAAATAGCGTTCTATGGGTATGAAAAAAATACTATTGTGTTGGTTTGTTTGGCTTCCAGTTATTTCTTGGGGCATGACCTGTGAAGAGGGGGAAGCTACCTTGTTGGACTTGTACAAGAAGTTTGTGCAAGGCTCGCCTGAAGAGAGTGTTGTTGTGGCCGACGAGATGATTGATGTTTTGGCACTTTGCAGTGTGAATGAGAATTTCATGACGTATCCGTTTGAACGCGTAACCATGTTCAAGCCGTTTTCAAAAGATGCTCGTGTACGCATTTTTACTTGGAATTATTTGAATGTAGATGGAAGTATGAAGTACTTCGGATGTGTGCATGTGCAGTCGAAAAAAGAAGGAAGGTGGTGGGTGAAGTTGACTGAAACAACTGAGCTTGATAAATTTTTAAATAAACAGTTCAGCAGTGAGAAGTGGTGTGGAGCAGTGTATTATGGCATTGCTGAAATGCCTGTGAAGCGAGGCGTAGGTAAGCAATATGCGTTATTGGCATTTCAGGGTAATGATGCATTGACCAATAAGAAGATCATAGAGATTTTGAATATTGAGAATAAAGATGTTTCGTTCGGGGCTAGTGTTTTTGAGTTTGTTGAGAAAACCAAGCCCATGAAGCGCTATGTTCTGGAATACAGTGATCAGATTGCTTGTGCATTGCGTTATTATGGAAAATCGAACGCCATTGTTTTTGACCATTTGGCTCCGCGCGATCCGGCTTTCGAGGGTTTTTTTCCGGAGTATGGTCCTGATGGAAGCAATGATGCGTTCATTTGGAACAAGAAAAAATGGGTGTATTCTCCCGCCATACCAGTAGCACCTTTTGTTGAAAAGGAGAAGTAATTTCATTAGGCAATGATTGATCTGAAAGATTGATTCGAAGATTTGATCACTGCAGGTGATCTAATATTTCTTTGACAAGACCATCTATTCTTGAAAATGCAAACCAACGCTTTCCTAAATCTTTTAAAGATGCACCAAGATGATAGAGTTCTTTTTCATCGAGAATAATAAAGCGGTCATGAGCGTTTTTCAGAATTCTGATTTCAATGGAATTGTATTGCGCATTGTGTTTTTCTAAATCGAGTTTTAACTGTGCGGTTATTTTTTCCGTGTAAATAATACAATGTACTTTTTTATTTCTTTTTGAAAGTTGAAGGAGTGTGGTTTCGTCAATGTAGTTGTCGATGAGAATGATTGATTTTTTTGCCTTAGAAATGAGTTCGCTTGAAAAGACATATGCGTCGAAGATTTGGTCGTTGAAGAAAATGCCGCTTCTAGGGATGTTGTTTCCTTCTAGTGCATTTAGGACTTTGTTAAGACTAGATTCCGTATTCTTTTGTCTTTGCTCTAAGTTGGCAATTCGCTTTGACAAAAGATAAACCTCTGAATGAGATTTTCGGAGTTCAACAAACGCTTCCATGACTTCAATACTAACACTCACAGCGATAGAGCTTTTTAATACAGCCGACAGCATAGCAACTCCCTGTTCTGTGAATACAAAGGGCAAAAATCTTCTTCCTCCATGCATTTCACTTGAAGTCACAATTTGTGACCTCAAGATTTGCAATTCATTTTCAGTCAATTGGAAGCGAAAAGTTTTTGGGAATCGTTCTAAATTCCGCTTAACAGCTTGGTTCAATGCTTTGGTTTGCACATTGTATAACTTTGCTAGATCACTGTCCAGCATCACCTGCATTCCACGAATGGTGAATATTCGCGAATCTATTTCCGATCTAATTAGGTTATGTTCCATGCAGCAAA
>CAYSEX010000077.1:0-8457 GCA_964430305.1 uncultured Chryseobacterium sp. | reverse complement strand
TCTCGTGTTTCTCTAACCAACGCAGATACAATTCCATTTGTCCTTTATGAGCGGCTTCAAACTTTCCGAGCTTCAATTCAACCACAACTAAACACTTCAACCTACGGTGATAAAAAAGCAAATCGATGTAATAGTCTTCGTTGTCAATGGTGATTCTTTTTTGACGCGACATAAACGCAAAATCAGATCCCAATTCAATAATGAACTTTTGTAATTCAACCAGAATGTTTGCTTCCAAATCCTTTTCAGAATGGCTTCCGCTTAACCCCAAGAAGTCTAAGAAATACGGATCACGAAAAACCAAGTCAGGTGAAATCTGTTTTTCATTTTTCAATAATTCCAAATCGATCTGAATGGTGAGTTCCGGCTTCTTGCTAATCGCCGTTCGTTCGAACAACATGGAATTGATGCGATCTTGTAATACACGGGTGCTCCACTTTTCGTGTTTGCACAATTCAATATAAAACGATCTTTTCAACACATTTTCAATGTAGATAATCGAGCGTATATGCGTCCAACTCAATTCTCTACTCAGTGCGTAGAGAATTTCCTTTTCTGGGATTGTCTCCGCAACGCGTAGACAATGTCTCAGTTGTTTTTCACTCCAACCTTTTCCATACTCAAGTTCCAATTGCGCTGCAAGTGTTTGCACAATTTCTTTTCCATATTCTGCTCTTTGGTGCTGTAGAATCTCTTCGTTGATGCGCCTACCAACTTCCCAATATAGCATTGTTATGGCGGAATTCACAGTTAACGCAACTTGACGTTTACTCTCTGCGATTAGCGCTTTTATTTCAGTTACAAGTGATGGAGTGTTGTCTATTTTCTTGCTCAACTAAACTATATTTAGAGACTCTAAAGTAATTTCTTTAGACAAGCACTAGACAATTGTTGAAAAGAATTCTTCCTACTTCCCAATACAAAACTTCCCAAATATCGAATTCAAAATATCATCCGCAGATATTTTACCGGTAATTTCTCCCAAGTGAAACAATACCCCGCGAACATCAACAGCCAACAAATCAGAAGGCACGCCCGTCTCCAATCCCTGCATCAATTGCGCTAACGATTCTGCAGATTTACGCAACGATTCAAAATGACGCGCATTGGTTACAATCGTAGCCGTTTCATCTACTTCCTCTTGTACAGCTTCTATTAACCAACGCTCCAATGGCGCTATGAACTCACCCGACTTTGCAACAATAAACAATTCCTCTTTCTCATTCCCCTTCCCCTTCCCACTTAAATCAACTTTGTTCCAACACACCACCACTTTCGCATCTTCACGCTTCACCGCATTGACCCGATTCATAAACACCACCGACTCTTCCAAACTGGTCTCAAGCGCATCAAATAAAACAACGACCAATTGCGCATTTCGCACCTTTTCTATACTGCGGTCAATGCCCATGCGTTCAATTACATCTTCTGTCTCACGAATCCCCGCAGTATCTATAAACCGATACATATAACCACCCAAATTCACAACCTCTTCTACGGTATCACGCGTGGTTCCAGCAATATCACTAACTATAGCCCGATCCTCATTTAACAAGGCATTCAACAAGGTTGACTTACCCGCATTCGGCGGACCTACCAAGGCCACAGGTATGCCATTTTTAATGGCATTCCCAAAACGAAAACTATCCTTCAACTTCAACACCACTTGCTGTATCTCTAAAAGCAATTGCTTCATTTGACCTCGATTCGCAAATTCTACATCCTCTTCAGAAAAATCCAGTTCCAATTCCAACAAGGAAGAGAAATGAATCAACTGATCACGCAAGGAATCTATCTCTCTCGAAAATCCACCGCGCATCTGATGAACAGCCTGTCTATGCGCAGCAGCACTTTCTGAAGCAATAACATCTCCTACCGCCTCCGCCCGACTTAAATCCAATTTGCCATTCAGATACGCACGTTGCGTATACTCACCCGGCATAGCCATTCGGCACCCCAAACGCATCAACACTTCCAACAAACGTTGCTGTATATACCGTGATCCATGACACGCAATTTCAACCACATCTTCTCCTGTAAAACTGAACGGCCCCTGAAATGCTGTGACCACCACTTCATCTAAAACCTGCTCACCATCATACAACTCCCCGAACATGGCCCTTCGAACCATACCTGCATGAATGGGCTTGGAAAAACAAGCCCCCACAATAGACCATGCCAATGGACCACTGACACGAACAACGGCAATTCCCCCCACTCCACTCGGAGTAGATAAGGCGCAAATGGTTTCAGTGGTGTGGGCTTTAGACATCATTTGCAAAAATGCGCTAAAACTTCCATTTTTTGTTCTAATTTCGTGGCGCTAAAAAAAATAGATTGACCATGGGAGTATTAGTTAGTAAAAATTCGAAAGTTATTGTTCAAGGATTTACAGGAAGCGAGGGTACATTCCACGCAACTCAAATGATTGAATACGGAACAAACGTAGTGGGCGGAGTTACTCCAAACAAAGGTGGTCAAATGCATTTAGACAAACCCGTTTTCAATACAGTAGCTGATGCGGTTCGCGAAACAGGAGCAGATGTCTCTATTATTTTCGTTCCACCAGCATTTGCTGCGGACGCGGTAATGGAAGCAGCAGCCGCTGGAATAAAAGTTATTGTGACCATCACAGAAGGAATTCCCGTTGCAGATATGGTAAAAGCCAAAATTTATGCAACTGAACGCGGAGCCACACTCATTGGTCCAAATTGCCCCGGCGTTATTACAGCCGAAGAAGCAAAAGTGGGAATCATGCCTGGCTTCGTTTTCAAAAAAGGAAACGTAGGTATTGTATCAAAATCAGGAACGTTAACCTACGAAGCAGCCGATCAAGTGGCAAAAGCTGGTCTTGGCGTAACCACTGCCATAGGTATTGGCGGAGACCCAATCATTGGAACCACAACCTTAGAAGCAGTTCAACTTTTAATGAATGACCCTGAAACCGAAGGCATCATAATGATTGGTGAAATTGGCGGCGAATTAGAACCCAAAGCTGCCATGTGGATCAAGGAGAATGGAACAAAACCTGTAGTCGGATTCATTGCTGGTGAAACCGCACCAAAAGGAAGAACAATGGGCCATGCAGGTGCTATTGTAAGCGGCGAAAACGAAAGCGCGTCTGCTAAAAAAAGAATCATGCGCGAATGTGGAATTCATGTGGTTGACTCACCCGCAGAAATCGGAGCTAAAATGGCTGAAGTTTTAAAGAAATAAAACGAAACTTTTTTGAATTCTTAGCGTAAGCCAAGTACCCTAAACAAAAACTTGGTTTATGAAATTTGCGATACTTGGCGGCGGTGTAGCCGGATCACTCCTCAATAATGTACTCACCTCAGATGGGCATCAACTAACCATCTTCGATCAATCTCATTTTCAAATGAGAAGCGGCTTCGGATTTCTTCTATTGCCCAATGGCGTTGAGAGTCTGAAACAATTGGGCGTCTGGGGAAAGGTAGAACCCTTTGCGCTACATATTCCACGTGTCAATTACTATGACCAAAACGGAGATCTCTGCAACCAACTCGATTTTGAAAGTGTATACAGTATAAGCCGAGCTGACTTTATTCAAGCCCTTGATATACCCAGCACTCCTGTCATTCCTGAAAATATTTTCTGGGATGATGAGTACCATAGTTTTGTTTCAAACGGAGAAATATTCAAAGCCGTTCAATTCGATGGTGTGCTCGGATCAGATGGAGCACATTCACAAACCAGACTTATGCTGAATCCACAGGCCGATGCTACTCCTGCAAGAACTTATGAAGTCATGGGCATTGTAAAAAACCAGTTTCTGCATCAACATCTAGACGAACAATTACACAAATACGCCATTTCAAACGAAGGACTCGCCTTGGGTTTGCTTCCACTGAAAAATGGAGATGTCATTTGGTATTTGCAAGTAGACAGTCATAGACATGGACACCCCGCAAGAAACAAGTCAGCTCTTCTTCAATTCGTTCAGGAAAAGGTTGGA
Source organism: uncultured Chryseobacterium sp. (assembly GCA_964430305.1). Classification (GTDB taxonomy): domain Bacteria; phylum Bacteroidota; class Bacteroidia; order Flavobacteriales_D; family Sanyastnellaceae; genus CAIZGX01. The sequence continues at coordinate 4,481 of CAYSEX010000077.1, read as the reverse complement.
CATTGTACCAATCCATTGGTTCAATCCTTATTAAATTCCGAAATGGAAACCATCTATGTATGGCAAGGTAGAATTCTGCATGAAACTTCAACGCTTGCCAAAGACAATGTTTTTCTTTTCGGCGATGCGGCGCACCTCTTTCTGCCTTTCACAAGCCAAGGAACCAACAGTGCAATTGAAGACGTTGCATACTTCATAAGCGAACTGCGCAAAGGGAAAACACCACGAGAATTTTCAGACTCGTACAGCACCACTAGATACCATGGTGTTCAAGATTATATTCAATCAGGAATAGATATGATGAATGCCTTTTGCAATGACAATTTCTCGAAAACCGCAGCCAAAATGCCCATTTCACTACCTTCGTAAACATGCGGAAATTAGATTCGGAATTTTTAAGCCAACATGCTTTCAATTTGCGATGGGCCGAATTGCCTCATGATGTTATTCCTTTTACAGCCGCCGATTGGGATATTGCATCGCACACAAGCATTGGCCTCGCTATTCAAGATTATATTTCATTTGGTGGGTTTCCGTATGGTCCTTCACAAGGGCTCTTTGAGTTTAGAAATGCATTGGCCAACCATTTCAATGCACATAAAAACACATCTATTCAACCCAATCAAATTCTTGCAACTAATTCTGCAGCAGCGGCTATACAAAATCTTTACAATTTTTTGTTTCAACCGAACGATGAAATTCTTCTTCCAGACCCTGTAGACTTTTTACTTGCAGAATGTGCAAACCGAATAAACGTTCGGGTTATTCGATTCAATCAAAATGAACAAGGAATTAATCTGAAGGAATTAAAAGAAAAAATAACTCAAAAGACAAAAGCTGTTGTCATATGTAATCCACACAACCCTTTGGGATTCGTGCTAAATGCTCAGCAAATTCAAGACATTTCCCACTTCTGTATTGAAAATAATCTCGTACTCATTTCAGACGAGGTTTGGAGTGATGTTGTGCATACTCCATTAGGATTTACATCGGCCCTATCAATCAACAACCAAAATACTTGGGTAATTTATGGGTTTTCGAAAGGATTTGGAATGGCAGGGTTACGTCTTGGCGCCATCTTAGGTCCGAATGAACATTCGGTATTCGCATTAATGGAAAGTCAAGGTTATGGTAGAACCATAGAAGGCGTTTCCACAATTTCTCAAATTGCAGGTACTGCTGCTCTTCAGCAGGGTTGGTCACACACCTGTGAAATGAATCAGCTTTTTTATGCTCATTTGAAAAATGCCTTTGAGCGCATTACCCAAGAAACTCAATGCAAATGCGCTATTCCCGATGGAACTTTCGTCATGACCATTCACCACCCTGAACATTGGGACACGCTTACCTTCTGCAATTATGCAAGAGAAAAATTTAAAATTGCAGTGGTTCCAGGATTGGAAAAATGGTTCGGAGCTGGTGCGAAGAACACCTTTCGCATCAGTCTTGCTACTGACACCAAGACGGCAAACGAGGGAATAAATCGCCTTGTAAAAGCCGTTCAAGCGTTTGGATCTACCCTGTGAATTCCAGGCCTACGCTCTCTTTCAATTTCATCCATGATCCACTTCAAATCATGAGCCGATTGAACAAAGTCTAATTTGTCAGTACGAATCATTAGCACGTTTTGATTTGTATGCTGCTGAATGAACGACAAATAATTCTTTTGAATTTGATCGAGATACTCAAAGTTGATGTTTTGCTCGTAACTGCGACCCCGTTTTTGAATATTCTTCAGCGCTTGATTGGGATCTAAATGCAAATAGACCAATAAGTCGGGCTGAGGAACATTGTGTTGCATGATTTCAAAGAGTCTGAGGAAAAGTTTATACTCTTCCTCCTCCAAATTGTTCTTGGCAAAGATTTGACACTTGGGAAGGAAGTAATCAGCAACCACTTTGGGTTGAAATAAATTTCCGGTCTGAAACACCTGTTTCTGTTGAGCAAATCGTTCAGAAAGAAAACTCAACTCCAATGGAAATGCGTATCTACTGGGGTCCTCGTAAAATTTAGGAAGAAATGGATTCTCTGCAAATTCTTCCAAAACCAATTGCGCGTCCCATCTTTGAGACAAAAGCTCTGCGAGCGAGGTCTTCCCTGCTCCAATGATTCCTTCTATTACAACGTATTGACTCAAAGTAAATCGGCGCGCAGCTCGTCTAATGTTTTACGTAATGTTGGGTGAACAAAATCGGGAACCACTTCTTTCATTAAATCCAAAACAAACAATCGTTCATGCATACGAGGATGTGGCGTTTGGATATGCTCTGTTTCTAATATTTCATTATTAAAACTGAGAACATCTACATCCATCTCTCTGTTCTTGTATCCCTCGCCTCCACGCTCCCTTCCGAAATATTCTTCAAGCTCTTCAATCTCAAACCAAAGTTGATCTGGAGTTAGAGTCGTTTCAATGAGTATTACCTGATTTAAAAAAGGAGGCGTATTTTCAGACATGCCCCAAGGCGCAGTTTCCATTACACTTGAACATTGGAGAATTTCGCCAAAATTGAATGAAATAAACATGCGCGCTTCGTCCATGTTTGCTGCTCGATCTCCTAAATTCCCTCCAATGCACAACAAAACTTTGTTCAGTTTTTTCATTTCACGAAAATACACTTTGTTCAGTAACTTTGGGTCCTGTAATTGTACGAACAAATAAATTAATCACATGGGTTTTTGGAAAACAGTATGGGCCGCAATGGTCGGCAATATAATTGCTTCACTAATAGGATCAATCATTTCATTTGTTGTAGTTCTTTTCATTATTGGAGCTTTATTTGGCAGTGAAGCTGCTGAAGGTCGCAGACCAGACGCGAGTGTTCTACGATTGAACATTGGAAAACCCATTATTGAAAGAGGTCAAGAAATTGGCCAACTCAATCTTGGAGGCGCAGACCAAAACATTGGCTTAAATGACGTACAAGCCATGCTGAATAAAGCAAAAACAGATGAAAGTGTTCAAATTGTATTGTTGGAAGTTGAAAATATTCAAGCAGCACCTGCCACCTTGCTTGCTATACATGATGCCATTGTTGATTTCAAAAACACATGCAGCAAGCCCGTAATTGCTTATGCTGAAAACTATACGCAAGCGAGTTATTTCGTAGCCAGCGCAGCAACAGAAGTATATATGTATCCAGAAGGTATGTTCGATTGGCGTGGAATCAATGCTGAAATCATGTTTTACAAAAGATTGTTAGACAACCTAGAGATTGAGGCACAGGTTATACGCGGACCCAACAACAAATTTAAAAGTGCCGTTGAGCCCTATATGTATGATAAAATGTCTGATGCCAATCGTCAACAATTAGAGACATTCATATCTGACATATGGTCTACCATGTGCCAGCGTATTGGCGTTCAAAGACCTGTGAGCATGGAAACGTTGGATATGGCGGCTACTGAACTTCGGTATTTCAATAGCTCCAAAGCTGTTGAAGACGGTTTATTGAACGGACTTATTTACAAAGACGAATTGGAATTGAAATTAAAAGAGCGCTTACAAGCCAATTGGAATGAAGGCAATTCATTGGCCGATGAATCCATTTCATTTCAAGATTATAAGGCTGAACTTATCACCGATCAATTACTGAATGCAGGTAACCAGCAAGTAGCGGTTGTTTACGCCGTAGGCGCAATTGAGAGTGGAAAAGGAAATGACCAGACTATTGGTTCAGAGCGTATTTCTAAAGCCATTCGCGAGGCACGAGAAAACCCCAATGTAAAAGCCGTTGTTTTACGTGTGAATTCTCCGGGTGGAAGTGCCTTGGCGAGCGATGTAATTTGGAGAGAAACGCAACTCCTGAAGCAAAGCGGGAAACCATTTGTAGTGAGCATGGGAGATTACGCTGCAAGTGGAGGGTATTACATTGCATGTGGAGCAGATCGCATTTTCGCACTACCGAATACAATTACAGGATCAATTGGCGTCTTTGGCGTTATACCCAATTTGCAAAAGTTTTTTGAAAATAAATTGGGGATCACCTTCGACCGTTACGAAACGCACGCGCATGCAGACATGTTGGGCTTTTCAAAACCATTTGACACGCTTGAAATGACAGCAATGCAAAATATGGTCTCTGATACTTATCTTGATTTCATTACTAAAGTTGGACAAGGAAGAAACATGACCCCTGCCCAAGTAGACAGCATTGGACAAGGTCGTGTTTGGAGCGGTCAAGACGCCCTTGCGATTGGACTTGTAGATGAACTGGGCGGATTAAATCAAGCCATAAGTTATGCTGCAAGTAAGGCGGGAATTGGTGATTCTTATGGTCGCGTAGACTACCCAAAAATGATAGACCCACTTGAAGAAATTTTAGAGGAAATCAGTGGTGAAAACACCGCAGCCAAAATGATGGAATCTGTTTTCGGGGAGCATGCAAAGACCTTTACAGAAATTCAATCCTTTCTTCGAGGTGGACGTATTCAAACCCGATTGCCTTTCCAATTGGAATTCAAATGATTTTTACAAAAAA
>CAYSEX010000076.1:6494-8538 GCA_964430305.1 uncultured Chryseobacterium sp. | reverse complement strand
CTGCGTGAGCGAACATGCGCAGTTTTTTATATTGTCGCATGTCATAATTCACATTACGATAGGCCGCGCGTGCGTCTCCATCTTTTAGATTACAAACAGTAAGAGCTAATGACTGCTCATTGAGATTTCTAAGGTTAGGAGATCCCACATCTTGCTCACGAATAATTCCTGGAGGCACAACATAAGGAATAGGCTCTCTGTTTCCATTTTCTTCAATATTTACCGCTGCCAAATTGAAAGATGTTTCTGGATCATCATTCGGCTCCAATTCTTGATTTCCTGCCAGAGTTCTCTCATATTTTCTCCATTCTCCACGAACCAATTCAAGTCGAGCAAAACGAAGAGTCACAGGCTCTTCAAACCCTTTCAAGAACACTCGCATGTATCTGATAGATCTAAAGTCTGCAATGTTTCCTACACGCTTTTCAAACTCCTTGATTGGAATTTTAAACTGATACCAACGAATGGTTCGTTCTTCGTTATTCGCCGTTAACTTGGTAGTTTCAAATGTATCGGTAATATAATTTCTACCAATATTCACCTCGCCCATGTCTTCTGGACGCAGACTCACTTTGTATTGGAAATAACTTTCTATGGAATTTAACGTGATGTCTTGGTTAATATCCTCTGTATTTGGTATTGTAGTGGCTGCTATTGGAAATCCGTCAGGAGTATCTGTATTTGAATTCCCCTCGTATCCGTTGTAATTTTTATACCTCTCCAGTGTATTCAAATTATTTTGATCCGCCTCTGAACTTCTAAAATATTTAAAATTGTCTGCTGAAGGATCTTGAGCAAATTTATTGTAGGCCGTAGCGTCAAGGAATCCCTGCACAGTTTGTAACCAGGTATTGAAATAAGATTGTTCCGAATTGGAATTTAAACCATCTAAACCAATATCTTGTTGCTGATAATTTCCAACGGTATTATCAAAGGCATTCACCACGTTGAATGTGGTTGGCGAAGGATAAATACCCCAAGTGCCCTGACCAGTTGGTAATTCATTGTTTGCCGAAGGGAAACCGTTTTCAAAGCCCATTTGCGAATCGTTCAAAACATCTTCAGAAACGTTCCCTAAATTGAAATATAAATCGCCACCGGTGATGTTTTGTGAATCTTCGTTGAAGGGATCCATTAACCAAAACTGAATGAATTGCACGTTCGACATTTCGAAATCAGTGGTGGTCAATGATCGTTGAATTCCTCCCCATCGAGAACCAGGATCCTTTAGTGTACCATCTGTATTCAAACCAGCTGAATACCCCGCTTGACCATTTGGTAATTCATAATTGTACTGACCTCTTTCAGAAGGAAAGTAAGATAAATCTAGGGTGGCTATGTTAGGAGGAGTACCTGTTGGTAATTGTCTGTTTGGGAAAACTTCTGATTCAAGAACCTCGCGCATGAAGTGATTACTCTGAATGTCCTGAGTGATGCTTGCAGGGGTTAAAGAATTTGTGCGGAAGAACAACGGGTCAATGACATACCAGGCCAGTTTCGCCCTGTTGTATCCATATGTTAGACTATCCTCTAAATTTCCCTCCGGAAACAACGCGTTTTGAAGTTTTGGGGTTGAAGCTAAGAACCATTGATTCAACGCTCGAAGATCAATGACACTTTGACTACCTTCGAAATCATCTACATATGCATTTCCATCTTTCGAAACGGCTCTTGAGTGGCCTGGAAATATTTTGGCTGCTTCAAGTGAAAAATTCAAAGATGATTTCTCTTTGGTTTGAATTCCCGGAATTCGATCTATCCACTTGGTAATGATTGGCATTTCTTTTTGAAAATTCACATCAAAACCGATCATCGCATTATTCACTGGATCATCGCCTACATTTACCTTTTGAGTCAAAGGACGCTCCTTCAGGTTTAAAACAGTTGCCCCCACATTCAATGCGTCAGAAAACTTATAATCGAACCGGCTACCCAACAACGTTTTGAATTGCAGATTAAACATAGAATTACTCTCAACAGAAATCTTGATGGGCTGCCCACCTTGCAGAACACTCTCATTCAAAATGGTTACTTTTCCCAAATT
>CAYSEX010000076.1:0-6394 GCA_964430305.1 uncultured Chryseobacterium sp. | reverse complement strand
TGTGGAGCTACAATACCATCTTGTGAGAGTGTACCAACTTGAAAGGTTTGACCATTCAATGTATACTCGTAAGCCACAGCAAGTACTTCTGCATTATTCAAGGATTGCTTCAATGAAATGAAACCCAAGCGACTGTTGAATGTGTATTCTGTGGCTGTTAATTTTCGGGCATTTCCCACACGCTCATAGTGAACGCCCTGGCGAAGACCGTATCCTAAGTTTTGAATGGCTGCATTGGCATTTGTAAAATTCAAAACCTCTTGATTCGTCATGAGGTTGTTGTACAATAGATTGTTTTCATTGTCCGGATTCGGAAGTTGTCCGGGTGAAATGATGCCGCTGTTGTTGTAGTCTGAAGAAAGGAAGGGTGAGCTTTCACCTAAGTCAGAAAATGCCAAAACGTTTCTGACATCTTGTGTGTTCGCCTGTTGGTTTACCACCCAAACCTCAATACGTGTAATGTTTACTCCGCTGTTCACTACCGGTAAGGCAGCCAAGGCGTTGTCATAGGTATCTCGGAAAAATCCGGAGAGAAAATAGTGTCTATTGGCTTCGTAGTTGTCAGCAGGTATATCAAAGTTTGTGGTTTGCGCACCACCTTGAACAGTAATCTCTTTTCGCTCACCTTTTTGCTGAGTTAAAATGGTTGTATTCTTCAGTTTCCCCCATTGCGTCTCAATTTTCGCTCCGAAGAGACCTATACTTCCGGGCATTAAAGAACCCGTGAGCGGCAAAGACACGGTACCCAATTCAATTTTACGCATGATTTGGTCTTCATCTCCTGTGTATTCCACCTTCATGTTGTTCTCAAAGTCGAAGGTGGATTCCGTATTATAATTCACCTTGATTTTCATTTTGGTTCCAACATTCCCAATGACATTCATTTGAATTTTTTGGTCGAAATTGAACGTTGTATTCGTTCGCTGTCTTTCTGGGATTCTGGGGTTATCTGTCTTTGAGCGATTTATTCCAAAGGTTAATTCTGCTGACCCTTGAGGTCTAATCTCTATTTCATTCGAACCGAATAAATGCTCGAAATTGTCCCCACCCACTTTGATGACAGGAGCAAATTCTTTGTTGGCAACATCCTTATCTTCTTGAATTTTCTTCCAATATTTTGAAACATTTTTATTCAATTGAAAATCCAGAAAGTCATTCATTTCCATTTCTGAAGGCCTTCTAAAATCTAGCCGATCACCAATGGTTTGTCTTACCTCATATTTCCCCGTAAGCGGATTGTATTCAACTTTGTAATGAATATTGGATGGAAGAGGAAGTTGAATTCCAGGAAGGTCTTGATTAGGATAGAAAAAATCAGTGTTCGGCCAAATTGGAGTAAGTGTATCTGGGCGTAGAAATGCCAAATCATTCTGACGTGCAGCAATTTTTTGAGCAACAGCGGTAAGCAAGAAAAGTAAAAACACCCTTCCACCTCGCAATAAGAAGTTACTCAATTTTCGCACACTAAATTTGTTTAAGTACCTGTTTAATAAGATCTTCTAATGAAAGTTCAGCATTTCCAAGTAGAATCTTATCAAGCAGTTTCTCGGTTTTGGTTTTTTCTAATCCCAATTGGGACAAGGCCACTAACGCATCTTGTTTCGTGGTATTGTGCGGAACCCCAATTTTTTCTGTAAAAGTGTCATCAATTTTTCCAACTTTGTTGTGTAGATCAACTATAATACGCTCTGCTGTTTTCTCACCGATGCCCTTGATTCGCTTCAATGAAGCTACTTCTTTACTTGAAATTACTTGAACCAATTCCATCACATTAAGACTAGACAAAACCATTCTTGCTGTGTTGGGACCTACTCCACTAACGCTAATTAACTTTCGGAATAGCTCTCGTTCTTGAGTGTCTTTGAATCCATACAGAACAAGTGAAAAATCATTTCCGTTGACATGAAAATGAGTAAATAATGTTGTTTTCCCTTCACTTGGCAAAGCGGAATAAGTCGACAAACCAATATTCAGATGGTATGCAACGCCATTCACATCAACCACCGCGTGTACGGGTGATTTTTCAATAATTATTCCTGTGAGTGCGTGTAACATATTATCGTTTTAAACTGCCTTTTGCTTGTGCATCAATTACTGCAACTCGAACCATATTCACAATTTCACGAACGCTACATCCCATTTGAAGAATGTGGTAGCTTCGTTTCATTCCCAACAAAATTGGGCCTATAACCTCCATTCCAGAAATTTCTTGGAGCAATTTATAACTCGAATTTCCTGCTGACAGATTTGGGAAAATCAGTGTATTCACCCGCGCATCTGACAACTTAGAAAATGGGAAAATCTCCTTTCTCATTTCTGCATTCAATGCAAAATTGGCTTGAATATCACCATCAACAATCAAATGAGGGTGTTTTTCATGAAGTATTGAAACTGCCTTTGAAACTTTCGCAGCATCATCGCCCTCCGCCGATCCGAAGTTCGAATAACTCACCATGGCAATACGAGGTGAAATTTTCAATTTTTGCACAGCTTCAGAGACGAGTAGTGTAATTTCAACCAACTGCTCGGCGGTTGGATTCACGTTTACGGTAGTATCAGCAAAGAATAAGGGGCCATTGGGCGTTTGCACAATGTACATTCCACAAACGGTTTTCACATCTTTTGCTGGGCCAATGGCTTGCAAACCGGGACGAATGACTTTAGCGTAATTTCTGGTCATACCTGAAATCATGGCGTCGGCCACTCCAGTTTCAACCATCATGGCGCCAAAATAATTTCGTTCACGCATCATACGAACGGCTTCCGTCTGATTCACTCCTTTTCTCATTCTTCTTTGATAAAAGAGTTCACCGTATTTTTCTCTTTCCGCTTGATGGGCTTCAAGTCTGGGATCTATTATCTCCACATCTTGTAAATCCAAATCAAAGTCCACAATCATTTGTCGAATATGATCTTCCTGACCAAGTAAAATTGGAATGGCAACACCTTCGTCTTTAGCTATCTCCGCTGCTTTCAGAACTTTCGGATTATCACCTTCAGCAAAGACCACTCTTTTCTTGTCTTTTTTCGCGCGTTCTGCAATTCCTCTGGTTAATGCGTTATCACGTCCAATACGGCGAAGTAGGTCATTCGCATATGCATCCCAATCTTGGATTGGCGTTTTCGCCACGCCACTATCCATGGCGGCTTTGGCCACAGCGGAGGATACGGCAACTAACAACCTTGGATCTAAAGGTTTCGGAATGATGTAATCTTTACCGAAGGTCAAATTCTTTAGATGATAGGCCTCCATAACTTCCTCTGGCACTGATTCACGAGCTAAATCTGCTAATGCTCTGACAGCGGCCAGTTTCATAGCATCATTAATCTTCGTAGCACGAACATCCAATGCCCCTCTGAAAATGAAAGGGAATCCCAAAACATTGTTTACTTGATTTGGATGATCACTTCTTCCTGTAGCCATTATAACATCAGGTCTTGCAGCCATGGCCACCTCGTACGGAATCTCTGGGTCAGGATTCGCTAAAGCGAAAACAATTGGATTTGACGCCATTGCCTGTATCATTTCGGCAGAAACTATATTCCCCTGCGATAGACCCAAAAAGACATCTGCCCCATTTAATGCTTCTTCCAAAGAACCTTCATTTGAATTTGACGCGAATCTTTGCTTTCTCTTATCCAGGTCTGTGCGATTCTTGCAAATGAGTCCCTTGGAGTCAAACATGCGTATGTTTTGTGGACTCAATCCCAGTTTTATCATGGTATCGAGACAACTCAACGCAGCCGCGCCAGCGCCACTTACAACAATTTTAACATCTTCAATTTTTTTCTCAGCAAGTTCAAGAGCGTTAAGCAAAGCCGCACTGGATATAATGGCTGTTCCATGCTGATCATCATGCATGATAGGAATATCAAGCGCCTCTTTCAATTTCTCTTCGATATCGAAAGCCTCTGGCGCTTTAATATCTTCAAGGTTAATACCTCCAAAGGTTGGAGAAATATTGATAACTGTTTGAACAAACTCATCGATATCCGTGCATTTCATCTCAATGTCAATGGAATCGATATCAGCAAAAATTTTGAACAACATTCCCTTACCTTCCATCACGGGCTTACTAGCTTCTGGACCCAAATTACCAAGCCCAAGTATTGCTGTGCCATTGGAAATAACAGCAACTAAATTCCCTTTTGCTGTGTATTTGTATACATCCTCTATGTTCGCTGCTATGGCTTTGACTGGTTCGGCAACACCTGGCGAATAGGCTAAAGCCAAATCACGCTGTGTGAAATGTGGTTTAGTTGGTACAATTTCAAGTTTACCAGGTCTCCCATTTGAATGGTAATCCAGAGCTTCTTTTCTTTTCACTTGAGACATTTACTTGCGTGTTTTAATAGGAAAACAACCCGCAGGTTGTTTTCAAAAAATATGTTAATCGTTTACTCGACAATAATTTTTGTCGTAAAAGTGGATGCGTTTGATGAAATATTAATGAAATACAATCCGCTAGATAGTTCACTAGCGCTTAAAATAATTTGTCCATTTCGTCCATTTAAAGTCACTTGCTTAACTATTTTGCCATGCATGTCTGTGAGTATAAAATTACCACTTTCATTCGGCAATGCATAGTTATAAAGACCTATGCCATGGAGTGGGTTTTCACCTTGAAAAGAAATATCTTGAGTTGCGTTTTGAATCTCAGGTATTTCAACTAAACATTCAAAACAATAATGAACGGTATGACAAGCTCGATCGGATGGATCGGCTGTATTGAAAAAACAGTAATTAATGTCTGATTGACCCACATTTCCTAATGGCTTATAATGTGCATAGAACGTATCATTTGTGTCACCTGGAAGAATATTCTGAGCCAAAACTGAGACTGTGGTTGTTTCGCCATAGCAAACACCCCAACAGAAATAATTTTGAGTTCCAGGTACTAGAGACAATTCCTCACGCACACATTTAATAGAAATCGCATTGTTGGTAAGATTCGCCACGGGCCATTCTGCAACCATTTCGCCCGCAGATGTTAATGTAGATGCAGTTGCTTCCACATTCGTCATAGGATTAACAATTGTAGCGCTTTGGGCTATTGAAAATAGCGTTTGAGCGGTCAGGAAAGAGATAACAATGAATTTTTTCATTTTCCAAAGATAGTTAAAGAAATTGAGATAATTTGGTTATATTCGTGGCCACTAAAACTAAATTTATCAAAAAAACAACTATGAAAAAAGCTCTACTTTCAATGGTTGCTGCTGTAAGCATTTCAACTGCTTCAATGGCACAGTTGGCTCCTGGTTCATTCGCTCAGGATTTCACTGTTACTGACCAGTTCGGAACTCAACACAACCTTTACACTTACTTAAACGAAGGAAAAACAGTATTCCTAGACGTTTCTGCAACATGGTGTGGTCCATGTTGGGGATACCACCTTTCTGGTGCATTCGATGAACTTTACATCAACCACGGTCCTGCTGGAATGCCAGGTGTTTCTGCTACTACAACAAATGACGTAATGGTTATTTGGGTTGATGGTGATGACGCTACCACAACTGCTGACATGAATGGAACAACTGGTGCTTCTCAAGGTAACTGGTTAGCGCCACAAGGTACTGCTTTGGATTTGCCTATGGCTAACCCAAATGCTACAGTAACTAACCAAATCAACGCAGATTATGAAATCGCTTACTTCCCTACAGTTTACAGAATCTGCCCTAACAGAACTGTAACTGAAGTTGGTCAATTAGATGCTGCTGGTTTATACGCAACAATCGAAGAATGTCCAGCTCCTGCTTCTCAAGCAAATGACCCAGCCATGTTCGGTTATAGCGGAACTACTGCTACTTGTGGAACAGTTGATGTTGTAGTTTCTATTCAGAACTATGGAACTGCCGCTCTAACAGCTTGCACTATCACCGTAACAGGTGGCGCTTCTCCAATCGTTTACAACTGGACTGGTAATCTTGCCACATATGAAGTTGCTGATGTTGTTGTTGGTTCAACTACAATTACTGCTGCTACCAACTTAAACATTGCAATTACTTCAGCTGATGATAACACGGCTAACAATTCTTTGGTTCAACCAGTTGCATTTGCCGCTGAAGGTACAACTCACGTAATGATTGATATCTTATTCGACCGTTACCCAGAAGAGTCTTCTTGGTCTATCACAGATGATGCAGGTGTTGTTGTTGCTGCTGTTGACTATGGTGCTGGTACTTTACCTGCTGACAACTCAACTAAAATTGAGCACGTTTATCTTCCATCTACAGGTTGTTATACCTTCACAGCTGTTGACGCTTATGGAGATGGTTTCTTTGATACACAGTGGGGAGCTCCAGCTAACGGTCACATGATTGTTACAACAGTTAGCAATGCTGGTTCAACAATCATGTGACCGTTAGCTGGAGCTCCCCACTGTGTATCAAAGAA
>CAYSEX010000075.1:0-8584 GCA_964430305.1 uncultured Chryseobacterium sp. | reverse complement strand
GAATGGAATACATGTCTTCATTGCCTTCTGTGAACATGCCGTCGCCGTTATCATCTTCTCTGAATTGAAATAAAACCAATCCATTGTTTATTCCATCTGGCTTATATATCATAGTATTGAAGAAAAGATTAGACGGATTATCGGTAAGATTATATGTGGGCGCGCCATATGCTGACCCAGGCATATCTACTAAGCCAATTAACCAGTCCCAAGATACGGTACCTGCCATTTCATAATATCTATTTCCTTGAGCGGCATTGTTATTTGTTTGCACTTGAAAACTCATATTTGCTCCAGACTGAACAAAGGTGCTCCATCCCGGATTCCATCCGTTTTCAAAATCAGCAACTACAAATCCATTGTATACCCGTGAACCGACAATTTGTAATGTGTCTCGCAGGGTATCTTGCACATTTAACATGGTTAACTCCACAGCACAAGATTCAATTTTAAACATGGGCAAATCTGTGGTAGTTCCATTCCAAGTAGCAGTTGATGCGTCAATCACGTTCGAAAAACCTTCGAATCGTTTCACCGCTCCGGAACTAAGACCTTTGACCTCAATTTTCCAGTTTACGTTTTTAGAAAAAGACGCTGTAAAAAACGTATTTTCTCCTTGAGAGAAGTCAACATTTCGATTTGAAATATCCAAGTCATTGATGAGCACAAAATCACCGTAAAGATCATTCAATGAAGGCCCATCGAATTCTTCATCAACTTTACAAGCGTTCAATAGAACAATTGCTAGGGCTAGGAAATAAATGCTTTTGTTTTTCATTTTAAAAATTCATTTGGTACAACAACATAAACTGATTGACTGAATAATTCTGAGGCACTACTAAGTCGTTGGTATTCTTGAAAACACCATAATTGGCAGATAAGCTTGATTTTTCAGAAAACCTATAGCGAATACCTGCTGAAGTCATTTGTTCTTTTCCTTTGGCAGTCCACTCTTGGAAGTTATAAATCTGGGTGTAATTGTTTCTGATAGACATGAAATCGAATCCGTCAAATTGCACTTGCTGATAACCGAACAGGACGTCCCATTGATTTCTAATTTCAAACTCAATTCCTACAGAAGCCACCTTTGTATTCAAATTAACCGATGGCACTTCTGCTTCTCCGGCTCTTTTTGTCTGATCTTTCCTGAAGCTGGCGCTAATATGAAAGAGTCGATTCACATCTTTACGAAGCACATTTAAATTCGCATCTACAAGGAACATGGTCCTATTGAATTTTCTTGGTAATGTTGTTCCTTCACCTCTTGTTTCTTGTAACATAAATTGCTGGGCTCCTAACTTAATCATTTTGTTCAGTAACGCGTATTTCACCTCAACACTAACACCCTGTCTGTTTGGCGTGGCTTCACCGTACGGTGTAATGTTATCATATTTTGGATTGAATGCCATAAGCGACGTTGAAATCTGTCGGTTATAAGCGTTCTGCTCGCGCATTAAATCCATAAGAGTTAATGTTCTTGGAATTTGATCGTTGGTGAAACGAGCAAAGGCACTGGGCTGATAATTGTAGTTAATTCTTTTCGTTTGGGCACCTGCACTTCTGAAATCAGATGACACATATTTCCAACCGAGATTCACTTCCAAATGATTGGCAGGAAGAATGAAATTTGCCCTAGAAGTTATGAATTTACCTTTTAGTTCTAGAGCGTCTTGCAAACCTATATAGGTGTATTGAGACCTTCCAAATTCGGAGTTCAGCTTCAAGTTAATGGTGGAGTTATTCCATTTAATGACACTTGTGATTGTTTGAACCGGATTTCTGAACTGCACCGGATTTCTTGATGTTCCTTCCAAGTCGAAAACATTGGAAGCATTCAAACCGAACTCAAAAAATTTACTCTGTAAAACATGGATTTGATAACCCGTTAAAAGTCTGTCGCTCACGTTTGAAAAATCGGTGGTTCTAACTCGAGTAGCGAGACCATGAAACTGTATTTCTTTCAGGTATTTAGAAAACTGCAATGCAAAATTAGCAGCAGCCCCTTGTTGTCTCCACGTGCTATCCTTGCTGTAGAAGTTGTCATAATTCATCAGTTTCGTTTGCTGACGGAAAACCTCGGGAGATTCATTCTGAATTTCTTGATTGGAATTCTGTAATGTGAAGGCCGTTAGCTTGTCATTAATGTCGCCCAATTGATAACGAACAATGCCTCCGGCAACACCCTTGATATACAATTGACGAACATCAAAAGAAACACCAGAACCCCAGAAACCGCCGTAATCATTTCTTACACGCACCATTCCCTGTATTTCAGTGTGTTTGTTCGGACGTATGTTCATTCCTAGGTCAACCATCACATGACCGGTATTTAACCTTGGAACCGTGATTGAGTCTGATTCATTTTGGTGCAATCGATCACCGAAATAAATTCCTCTTGCCGCTCCTGTGAAAGCAAGTTTCTTTGACTCCTGCGCGGATACAGTAATGCTTCCCAGCGCTGAGATGACAATTAAAAAGGTTGATATGATGTTTTTTCTCATTAGAAAAATGCTTTTAGTTCTACTAATAATTCTCTGCCTTTGAAGGCATCTAAAGGGAAGCTCGTGTCTTCGAACTTGAACCACCTGTGTCTTAAATAGAGACGTGTGTTTCTTCCCAATTCTACATCAACACCCGCACCAAGCCCTATTCCGGTTTGGTTTAATGGACGGCGTGTTTCTTCATTAATTTCGGTTAAGTAGTTACCCAAAGTTCGCTCTATGCCAACATAGCCGTTGAGCATTATGCGCGGCGAAATTTCCAAGTATGTTTCTACCTCAGATGCATACTGACGTACATAGGCCTCTTCATTTGTAACAACTATGGGGGAGAATTTACGTCCAACGCTTTGGGTTTGAAGAAGTGCAAAAACATACACATTTCTACTTCCAAGAAGTGTGTGGTATTTTGCTTGGATTTCAGCTGCATTGAAGAATTTTTTGTTCACAACGAAGCCGGAGCTATCATCACTTAACCTTACGGTCTCGTACACATCACGGTAAATATCTGAATAACGTGCATAAGGGCCAACATTCGCAGGGAAATTCCATCTCCAGAAGCGTGAACGTGTGACACTATTCACTGGATGACCTAAGGTAATTACGGCAGCGGCAGCTTCAATTTCAGAAGAGACGCCAATTCCACCGTTTAATTTGAGTTTCTTTCTTTCATATTGCAGATTCAAATTCACACCTTGTCTGTTGTTTGTTATCTGTCCAACTCTTGTCATGGAGCTTCCAAATGGCAATAACAAAGAACTACTTCCAACGCTTCCAGCAGGAAGTTCGTTTACGGTGTACTCATTGGTTGCTGTGTTCCAAAAAATAGCTGAATTATTGACCACTTTCGGGCTGACGCGAAATGCATGAATTTCCATGGTGGGCCAATTCAATTTCGAAGGAGTGGTGTATTTCACTTGAATGGCTTCTCCCCAACCTCTTGCATGTCGTGGGCTGTAATATCGGCCCATTCCAGCTTCCCCTTTCAACTGATGACCTTTGCGTTTCAAAGAGAACTCTGTGGTCACCACATTCAAACCAAAAGCCGTTTGCGCAAGACTGTCTGTGTAGTTAACCACGTTGAAGGTATTTAAAGCAAGCTGCGATTGGTTATTCCACTCTTTAAGTAATTTACCTCCGTAAGAATAATTTGGAACAACAGAAAAACCACCATTCACTTCACTCTTTCCAGCCATTCCCAAGAAATACAAATTTCCCGGAAGCCCCTTTCCTTCTATCACAGCACCTTGAAATGCTCTATTTCCCCAGCGCGAGTCTTGATCTATTGAGCCTTGATCAAAATATTGTTGGTATCTAGCTGCTGCATCTTTTCCCATTGGATCCCAAGGATTCCTTTCAAACAGCATGAATCTGTTATATCCGCGAAAAGAGGCCATCGTCAAATCTGAAATATTCACCCATTGAATTCCTCCAATTCGTGTACCCCATTGACCAAATTTCGTCTTAAAATTACCGTACAGGTTCATGCCGAGCATTGTACCTAGATTGCCTCCGAGCGGAATGGTCCCTAAAGGTTGTTGAATATTTGGACGAAGGCTGTCAGCTATTTGTGCTCCATAAGAAGAGCCAATATTGCCATTCAAAAATTGAAACATGCGCACATCGAAACCCCAAGAAGATTCATTTGCAAATTGACCACCCACATTGATCAATAAATTAGGAAGCTGCGCATCATCTCCAATAAAAAAACTTCTTGGCAACACTGTATCTGCTGGAACCGTTAACTGATATGGAAGTTTCTGCAGTGTGTATGTGCCAAAGAATCTGTAAAAACCATTTATGCTAATTTTCCCTGGCTCTAGCGTATCTACACTATTAAAGATTCCCGCATCACGATCAATGGACTCATTCCATTGCGCCATTGACGCAAGCTGAAGCAAAATCATTGCAATTGTGACGCCACCTCGGAAATACATTTTCATGGATTGAATTGTTGTTTTTTGAATGAAACAAATCTGCCATTTGAAACAGCGTTTGAACTTGGCATAACGTAAAATGGAATATTGAAATAAGCGTAATGTTTGTTGCCATCGGTCACTTCATAAAACAATCGATAAGCACCTTCAATCTCAGGAGCATAAAATTCAAGACTTTCAACCCCTTGCTTCCGAACACATCTCGGAACAGGAACAGGCTCTGCTTCCGCATCTCCGCCGGATTTGATATCCGTACTTTCGGGAACAATCATCCATTTCGCTTTCAGTTTATCACCATCAACATCCCACACTTGAGCAGATGCACTGTATTTATTGCCAGGATTCAAAATTATAAATTCACCCTTGCTAAGCCCTTCGATAGTCGCTTTCTCAATTTGCGGCGCACGATTTTTAAGGGTTGTTGGATTCCAAAATTCGTGTAAGACATCTACTGCTTCTGATCGTAAACCACTTTTAGAAAAAACGCCATACCACGTACTTGTTGTTTCTTGTTTCTGACCCCATAAAAAAACATATGATCCGATACAATGCGATTTGTCTGCAAGAATTTCATTCTTGTATCTTTCCTCATAGGACGCTGCTTTTTCACAACTCGATTGTTCAACAGGTGTATTCCATTTTGTTTTGGCCACTTCCCAATGTCCGTTTGGCCCCCACTCTGTTATCATATATGGGCCATTCCACCCAAACTCTTTGATATTCTTTCTTACTCCAGCAATGTCTCCGTAGGTATTCACACAATACACATCAATACTGGGAGCGAGTTGCTTCACCAATTTCACTTCCTTTTCATCTAGACCCGCAGTTACGGTGCACGTTGGATGATTGGGGTCTACCTCATGAATAAATTTGGCTATATCCTCAATGGCACTCCAAACCTTTGTATTTGTGTAGAATAAATCTACTTCATTTCCAACCCCCCAACAAAGCAATGCTGGGTGATCCTTCAAAGAGAGAATGACTTTTTTAAACGACTCCAATTGATTTTTAACCTTAATAGGATCATTGTAATCGAATCCATGACGTTCGTGCTGAACCCAAAGGCCCATCATAACCGTAAGTCCGTTTGCCTGCGCCTCATTCAATATGGACAATGCATTTTCAACACCCCACGTTCGAATGGAATTCGCTCCGATTTCTTTGGCAACATCCATGTGCACATGGCCGCCAACGCCTTGAACGTAATAAGGTTTATTCTCTCTGATAAAACTCCATTGACCATTTGGGTCCTGAGCTACCTTCACCGGAATTACTTGCGCAACATAACCCCATGTTATTGAAAAGAAAGCGAGAAAAATAAATGTCTGTTTCATTTTATATTTGTGGCAATGTAAGACAATTCGTTCCGAACATTGCATTAAAAACAAATATATAAAAAACCTTATTGTAAAATATACAATTTCTATATTCGCAAAAAAGAAATGCAAATGAAAAAATTCTACACATTAATTTTCGTGCTCGGCATCACCCTATCTGCACTTGCACAAACACAAAATATTACCTTTCAGGTTGATATGACTGGTGTTAGTGGTTTCACTACTCCGGAAGTAAATGGCACTTTCAACGGTTGGTGCGGAAACTGCGCTGCCATGACAGATGCAAATGGTGATAACATTTGGGAAATTGTTATTGCGCTTGCTCCTGGATTTTACGAATACAAATTCTCTCATGACAATTGGGGAGGTCAGGAAACATTGGTTCCTGGTAGCACCTGCACCATGACTACTGGTCAATATACCAATAGAACATTGACAGTAGGAAATGCGGACATCGTTCTAGATCCTGTTTGTTGGGGCAGTTGTCAAATTTGTGGTCAAAACAGTGGTCCCTATTTGATTACATTTCAAGTAGACATGTCACTCTCAGGAGCCACATTCACAACTCCTGAAATCAATGGAACTTTTAATAACTGGTGTGGAGGATGTGCTCCCATGCTAGATGCCGATGGAAACAACATTTGGGAACTTTCCATTTCTTTAAGCCCAGGCACTTATGAGTACAAATTCGCTTATGACACCTGGTCTGGTCAAGAAGAACTAACCGAAGGAACACCTTGTACAATTTCTGCCGGTGGATTTACAAACAGACTGTTAACCGTTACTGAAAACGACACATTACCCGTAGTTTGTTGGGGAAGTTGTGCGGCTTGTATTGATTATGTCTCAAATGCAGATGAAAATAGTTTGCTAGTTTATCCTAATCCAGCCAACACCACCTTATACCTTCAAGGGTTGAATGCTGCCATTCAAAGTGCTGTTTGCTCGTCTATCACGGGACAAATGATGGTTTTACCTGTGAATCAAGGTGAAGTAAACATTCAAAATCTGAATTCAGGAATGTACACTTTATCTGTTACAGACATAAATGGAAATGTGACTAGGACAACCTTTGTAAAAAACTAAAATTCAAAAACAAATCCCTTCTCCTTGTACTTTTCGAAAACCTTTGAATCGAAATTGAACAATGTAGAGGGACGATGACTTACATTTTTTTGTGACTCTTTAAGCGGCTTCAAGAATTTGAGGCCGCTTATTTTTTTTCTAAAATTCCCTTTGTCAAATTTTTTGTCCAATACCGTCTCAAAAATTTCCTGAAGCTGTGTAAGGGTAAATTTTTCTGGCAATACGTTAACCCATAATGGTTCAGAAACAATAAGCCTTTTTATACTCTGATGACAATCTCTGAGAATCTCTTCGTGATCAAAAGCCAACTTTGGCAATTTTTTCACACTATGCCACTTGGTCTGCTTTGCCCAATTGGAGGGTAATGGATTTATTACAGTAAGCTCCACAAGCGCTGTGTAAGCAATTGTAATAACTCTACCCAGCGGATGTCGTCCAACTTTTCCAAATGCATGTACCTGCCTCATGGAAATATCGGGCAAACTTGTTAAATCCCTTAAAACACGCTGAGCAGAATGCTCTAGGTCCTCATGTGGATAAACCAAATCGCCTGGTAGTGCCCAATAATTTTCATAAGGATCGGTTCCTCTTTGAATCAACAGCACCTTCAACTCTTTTTCGTGATAACCGAAAATTACACAGTCAACTGAAAATGCTGACTTAAAAAAGGCATCAATGGGAATCGAATAAATGTCTTCCTGTTCAAGTCGATTTTTATTTTTGTCTTTACTGCTTTTCATTTCGTTCCAAAATTAAAAAAATAAATTGGTCAATTCCTTTTTGTATAAATTACAATTAGTTTATATTCGTTACGAGGATCATAATAATCATCACTTCAATCAATGAAAAAATCACTACTTCTAATTGCGTTTGGTTTCATAGTAAACCTATACGCTCAAGCCTTTGCTGTTACTTTCCGAGTTGACATGAGCAATGTCACGGGGTTTACTGTTGCAAACGTAAATGGTACTTTTAACAACTGGTGCGGTGCGTGTGCTCCAATGACCGATGCAAATGGCGATGGTGTTTGGGAAATTACCATAAACCTCAACGCTGGTAATTACCAATATAAATTCACCTACAACGGATGGACAGGTCAAGAAACGCTGATACCAGGATCTTCTTGCACTGTAACTGCCTCTGGCTTTACAAACAGAACGTTAACTGTAACTGGAAATGTTGTGTTACCTATAGTATGTTACGGAGCTTGTACATCTTGCGATCAAGTTCTTCCCAGCTATCCAGTAACATTTCGAGTTGATATGAACCAACAAACTGGATTCACAACACCTGAAGTAAATGGTACGTTCAACAATTGGTGCGGAAACTGTGCCGGAATGACCGACGCAAATGGTGATGGTATATGGGAAAAAACCATTACACTTCAGCAGGGAAATTATGAATTCAAATTCTCTGCAGACAATTGGAATACTCAAGAAAATTTAATCAGTGGTTCAAGTTGCACCGTTACAACTGGTGCATACACGAACAGAACCCTCAGTGTTACCGGACCCACAACTTTGCCAATAGTTTGTTGGGGTAGTTGTTCCAGCTGTTCAGCACCGCCAGTAAATGTCACTTTCAAAGTTGATATGTCACAATACACTGGCTCCTTTACAGCGCCAGAAATCAATGGAACATTCAATGGTTGGTGTGGCAATTGTTCTCAGCTTACCGATGCTAATGCCGATGACATTTGGGAAATTACCATTCCATTGGTTCCTGG
>CAYSEX010000074.1:4740-8708 GCA_964430305.1 uncultured Chryseobacterium sp. | reverse complement strand
AATGTGAATTATGACATGCGACAATATAAAAAACTGCGCATGTTCGCTCACGCAGAGGCTTTCGAAAACGCAAATGATCTGAAAGATAAAGATTTATCTGTTTTCGTTCGTTTGGGTTCAGATTTCAATGACAACTATTATGAATATGAAATTCCAATGGAGGTAACTCCGTGGTATACGAACAACGATGATGAAATTTGGCCTGGAAATAACAATTTTGATATCCAACTATCAGACCTCCAGAATTTAAAGTTAAATCGTTCTGCAACCACCAGCGTAATGACAGTAATTGATACTTTATTGGCTAACAACATTCGTATATCAGTGAAAGGTAATCCAAATTTGGCTAATGTAACGGTATTGATGATCGGTATTCGCAATCCGGATAAGGACAATAACTCCTTTACGAGCCAAGATGATGGGCAGCCCAAATGTGGTGTTATATGGGTGAATGAATTACGCTTATCTGAGTTCGATGAAAAATCTGGTTCTGCAGCCATTGCACGATTGAATGCGCAGTTGGCAGATTTTGGAAACGTTGCAGTATCTGGAAATATTAGCACTCCGGGTTGGGGTTCTATTGAACAACGAGTTCAACAAAGACAGCAAGAGACAAAAATGGGATTGGATGCAAGTAGCACCTTGCAATTGGGTAAGTTCTTTCCAAAAGCGTGGGGAGTGCAAATGCCCATGTACTTGGGTTTTTCAGAAAGCGTACAAACACCAAGATATAGCCCTCTTCAACCTGACTTGCAGCTAACAGATTTACCGAATTTATCGAAGCCTTTGAGAAAGAAATCTCAGACTTATACCAAGCGTCGCAGCATCAATTTTACCAATGTTAAATTTGCACCCAAAAAAGATGCAGCCGCAGGTAAGCAAGATGGATTGCCCCAACCTGCTCCAGATAAAGAAAAAGAGGGGCAAGCTCAGGTTGGTGGTGGAGGTGCTCCTGCCAATGATATGAAGTTCTACAGCCTGGATAATTTCTCGGTTTCATATGCTTACAACGAGTTGTATTTCCGAGATATAAATATGGATTGGAGGCTTCAAAAGCAATATCAAGGAGCATTTGACTATGCATTTACCAACAAGCCTAAGGAGTGGAAACCACTTGCCAAAATTCCAGTCATTAAGGATTCGAAATATCTGAAATGGTTGAAAGAGGTAAACTTTAATTTGGGAATTAAATCTGCAAGTTTCAGAACTGAAATGAATAGGTCGTATGAAACAAGTAGAATTCGAAATAATTCGCTAGAGTTAACAGGAATATATTCCGATATGCTTATTCAAACCCAAGCACAGAAAAATTGGAATTGGACTCGTAACTACAACTTAAAGTATGATATTACCAAGAATTTGAAGACAGATTTTGCTGCAAATAATCTGGCGCTCATTGGAGAACCAAGAGGAGTAATTAATAAGCAAGATGTGGATTGGTATGAGGCCTATAGAGATACCGTATGGTCGAATATTCAAAATTTTGGTGAAACTACCTCGTACAACCACAACGTAGGTGTGACCTATAAATTACCGCTAGATAAGCTACCATTCATCAATTTCATAAGTGCCGATGTGAGATATGGTGGAACATTCAGATGGGATAGAGCTCCATTTACGCAAGATACGCTTGGAAATACCATTCAAAACAGTAGGCAACTGCAGTTCAACACGCAAGCGAATTTTGAAACGTTTTACAACGCCTATCCACGTTTGAAGCAAGCGCTAACGGGAAAAAAGGCTGATACTGGAAAAAAAGATGGTGGAAAGAAAGATGATCCATCGAAAAAAGATGGGTTTGGCGATGATTTAACTAAAAAGAAGGAGGAAAAGATAAACCCTGTAGATGTTGCATTGAGATTTTTAATGATGGTTCGTTCGGTGAATGGAAGTTATTCAAAGAATGAAGGTATGTTACTTCCAGGATATGCCAACAGAACGAATATTCTTGGTTTTGATAATCAATTTGATGGTCCTGGAATTGGTTTCCTTGTAGGAGAACAAAACAATGATTTAATGGGCAATATTACCGGAAGAAATTATGCCCTATTAGCAGCGCAAAACGGTTGGTTGGTTCAACAATCTACTTTGAATGTTCAATACAATGAAACATTCAATGAGACTTGGAATATCAAAACGAACTTGGAGCCTTTTAGATATCTGAAAATTGAGATTGCAGCGAATCGTCAAGAAGGTAGAAACTATACATCATTCTTCAGGTATGACCCAACCATAGATGATTACGCCTTCCAGTCTCCAATGGAGACAGGTAATTTCTCTGCTTCTGTAATCACATGGGCATCTGCTTTTGTTAAGGATGATAAAAAGAATAACTATGCCTCTTTGAATTTCGATCAGTTAATAGATAATAGATATGTCATCTCAGAACGATTAAACGCTTTGAATTATCAGTTGGATAATCCGAATGATTCAGGGTATTACGATGGTTTTGGTGGTCTCTCTCAGCAAGTGGTTATTCCGGCATTTATTGCGGCATACACAGGAAGAGACGCAAATGAAGTTGCATTGAATCCATTTCAAACGAAGGTTCAACCCAACTGGAAAATATCTTATGATGGTTTAACTAAAATTCCAGCAATTAAGAAATACTTCAAGCAGTTCAATGTGTCTCATAACTATAGATCAACTGCAGCAGCGAGCTATGTAACAAATTTAAATTATCAAGAGTTTGATGGAAAGCCAACTGCTCTAGATGCAAGTGGAGAACAGAACTTTATTGTAAACAGACAAATCAACACCTTTACAATTACCGAATCCATGGCGCCTTTCATAGGATTTGATATGACTTTAAAAACAAAAAAGGTGAATGATCCACTGGTAAAAGTTGAATATAAAAGAGACAGAACGGTTGCGCTTGGACTTTCAAACTATCAAATTACCGAAACAAAGAGTAACAGCTTTGTTATTGGTTTGGGGTACAAAATTACCGAAGTGCCAAATCCATTTGGAAAGAAAAAGGGAAGTAAGCTTCCTGTTAAACTGTTAGACAAAACAACCATTAACATGCGTATTGACTTCACTATACGCGAGAACTTAACATTGATTCGTAAAATTGAAGAAAGACAAAATCAAGTTACAGCTGGTCAAACACTCTTTAGTATTAAATCAAGCTTTGACATGGCTGTGAGTGATAAACTAACATTGCGTTTCTTCTATGATCACCAGATCAATAAACCAGCAATTTCAATAAGCTTCCCAACATCAAACATCTCAACGGGTATCGCCATTCGATTTACATTAAACGGTTCGGGTGGTCAAGGACAGGCCAATCCCAATCCTTGATTAGAGAAAAAATAATCACTACAAAAGTTAATTAAGCGTTAAGTTTGTTATGTAAAAATGAAACTAGAAAAGGTTACAGAAATTGTTCATAATTATGCACCCATTACCTTGAAGGAAATGGACGGTGTTGAACTTATGAATAGAACAGATACCAAGTTTCTAGTTCCACTTGAAATTCTTCTTGAAATTCTGGGAGAAATGATTTCGACCTACCGTGTATTGGAGGTCAATGGAGTTCGATTGTCGCATTATGAAACGCTCTATTATGATACCTCTGACTTTCATTTTTATATGCGTCATCAAAATGGAAAAAAGAACAGGTGGAAAATAAGAAAGCGTGCATATGTTGATAGTGATTTGAGTTTTTTGGAATTGAAGTTCAAAACCAATCGAGGTAGAACGCAGAAACAGAGAACCAGTATTCCAAGTATTGTTGACGAATTGAATTTAGAAGAAAACGCATTTATTGACCGGAAAACTGGGCTTCCATTCGAATTATTTCCTCAACTTAAAAATACGTTCACTCGAATAACCTTGGTTGAACCCAATTTACCCGAACGAATTACCATTGATTTGGATTTAGCTTTTCAATGGCAAGAGAACAAACAGGAACTTCCAGAAGTAGTTATTGTTGAAGTAAAGCAGGAAAGTCAGAATAGAAAATC
>CAYSEX010000074.1:0-4640 GCA_964430305.1 uncultured Chryseobacterium sp. | reverse complement strand
CGTCTTATCTATTATCCAATAGCGAAGCGTAAAGATTTTCTTTTTACATATTTGCTATTCAGTTTAACCATCTTCATGATGTGCTTCCTACTCGAAAGTGTGAAATTACAAATGGGATTTGCACTTGGATTGTTCGCCGTATTCGGAATTATTCGATACCGAACAGACGCAATTCCAATTAAAGAAATGACCTACCTATTCGTGGTAATTGGTATGTCTGTAATGAATGCATTAATCAATAAAAAAATATCACTTATTGAATTGAGTTTTGCCAACTTGGTAATCATTGGAGCTACTTTTGGTCTTGAGCGGGTTTGGTTATTAAGACACGAAGCACAGAAGCTTATTGTCTATGAAAACATTGAGCTCATCAAGCATGGCAAAGAAGAGGAAATGAAAGCCGATATTGAACGCAGAACCGGTATCAAAGTCAATCGAGTTGAAATTGGAAAAATTGATTTCCTTCGTGATACAGCACTGATTAAGATTTACTTTTTTGAAGATGAACAGGAGAATCATATGGATGATTCTTTCTCAGGAAACATCAACGTTTAGGAGAGTAAATTCCAATAGATTACATCATCTTCTTGGATGTCTGTTAAACTGGTTTTTCCGATGACCTCTTTAATGAACTTCGGAGATACTCCACTAGCGGGTCTTTTCCAGGTTAAATGCTTTTCCTCAATTATCGTCCCTTTCGGAATATTGGTTTGAGCAACTAAACTTCTTCGAGCGTTCGCTCTTGCCGGCGCTTCATCGGGTAAAGCAGTCATTTCAAAACTGCCCAATAACTCACTGGTGCGGGCAAATCGCTTAAAGAAATGTTTTAAATCCTCTTTATCCATGGCGTGGTAATGATCATTACCTGGTAAAGTTTTGTCGTGAGTGAAATGCTTCTCTAAAACGGCAGCACCCAATAATGTAGCAACTTCCAAGGTGTGCATATCATAAGGTAACGTATGGTCACTGTACCCCGGAACTACTTGTGGAAAACTTGAAATTAGATCTTTTATCATTCCCAAATGCGCATTTGCATCAGGAGTTGGGTAATTCAAAACACAATGCATGAGACATAGCGGATTGCCAAATTTTTCAATGGTTTCAACCGCCTCCATAACTTCCCACTTATATGCAGCACCCGTGCTAAGAATAATGGGTTTTCCAAATGAACATTGTAATTCTATGAATGGAGTGTTTGTCAAATCAGAGCTTGAAATCTTGTAGACCTCCATAAGATCATTCAAAAAATAAGCACTTTCTGCATCAAATGCAGTACTCATGAAAGCAATGCCAGCTGTTTCACAATGCCTGGCAAGTTTTTCATACTCCGATTTCCAAAACGAATCATATTTTTTAAATAATTCAAATTGACTGCGTGTTGGCTCTTTGGTAATATCCCAATAATAGGGGCTATGTTTACTTGCAATTGTTTCTGCCTTGTAGGTCTGAAATTTAATAGCATGTGCACCTCCCTCTGCAGCTTCATCTATGAGACGTTTCGCCAAATCCATTGATCCTTCATGATTCACACCGGCCTCTGCAATAACATAAGGTGTGTTAATTTTTTTTGGCGAATAATGTTCTAGAAATGTTTTAAATGATGTCATATTTTCAAGGATTGAAGGGCCAACCAACTCATGAGTTGACTACCCATTTTAATGCATTCTTCATTAACGCTAAAACCACTGTTGTGAACAGGAAGGTTGAAAGTTCCATCGGGATTTGAAGTACCTAATCTGAAGAAACAAGAGGGATATGCTTGCGCGAAGTAGGCAAAATCTTCGGCTGTTGTGCGCATTTCCAATTCCACAACGTTTTCTTTTCCAAATAGATTTTCTGCCATTTCTCTGCAATACGCAGTGTAGGCATCATCATTCACTAACACGGGATACCCCTTATCTATGCGTACTTCAACTTTGCCGCCCATTCCGGAAACCAATTGCTCACAAAGATTTTTAATTTTCTCATGTGCCTCAATTCGCCATTGTTCCGAAAATGTTCTGAAGGTTCCTGCAAGGTGAACTTCATTGGGAATGATATTCGTTGCACCTTTTCCTTCAATCTTTCCGAAGCTTAAAACAGTAGGCATTTGCGGATTGCTCCACCGCGAAGCAACCTGTTGCAAGGCAATTAATAAATGTGCAGAAATCAATACGGGATCAATGACTTGGTCTGGTTTAGCTCCATGTCCTCCTTTTCCTATTACACGTATGTAAATTTCATCAGTAGATGCCATATAAGGTCCAGGACGAAACCCCACTTTACCCACCGGAAGCTCAGGAAACACATGTTGACCAAGAATATGCTGCGGCGCACGTTGATCGAATACGCCATCTTCAAGCATCAACTTTGCTCCACCTGGAAGAACTTCTTCTGCGGGCTGAAATATAAACTGAATAGTACCTCCAAATTGAGCTTTCATTTGGTTTAAAATGAGCGCAGCTCCAAGAACACATGTTGAATGCACATCGTGCCCACAGGCGTGCATTACTCCTTTGTTTTGACTTGCGAATGCGAACTCTGTTGTTTCTTCTATGGGAAGAGCATCCATGTCTGCACGCAAAGCAATGACGCCTGCACCTTCTAATTCACCTTGTATTTCAGCCAGTATGCCGTAACCACCAATATTGGTTCTGTGTGAAATTCCTACTTCAGATAATTTTTTTGCAATAAAAGCCGAAGTCTCTTTTTCTTGAAATGATAGTTCGGGATGTGCGTGTAAGTGCCTTCTTACTTCAACCAATTCATTGAAAAGTTCATCGGAAAGTTTGATTATTGTGTCTTTCATGATGTTAGTTGCAATCACATTTTTTATCACTGCCAACACGGCTCACTTCAGCAATTGTGGTGGTAGAATCGGTGGTTAAAAGAATAAATTTCAATTCATCATACTCAAGCAGATAACGTTTCGGATTACCCTGTGCATCTGATTTCGAGAAATCAATTTCACCTTCCCACTTTGCACGTTCAAAATTTTCCATTGAAATTCCTAAACAATCCATTCGGCACTTGCCGTGCGGGGTAGTATGAATGCGGCTCGATTGAATTTGCTTTAACATTTGCTTACCTGGGGTCCAACCCAGCCAATCATGATTGGGAAATAACATGTATACCACTCCACAACCTATCATCAAGCCTGCAGCGAATAACAAAAGACGTCTACCAAATTTCATAAGCGATAATTGTCACAAATGTGCAAAGATTTTCGCAAGGTTAAGCGAAAGAAATTCCCTTTAATACATAAATTCGTAACATGAATAAAGCATTGGAAACGAAGTCTCTTGAATTTCAATATCCCAACGGAAGCGCATTTCATTTTCCAAATTTTCAATTGAATGAAAACAATGAAGTTCTAATCCTTGGAAATAGCGGTGTTGGGAAAACAACCTTGTTGCATATTTTAGGAGGTCTGCTGAAGCCTAGTGCTGGTGAGGTTTGGATAAACAGTGAGAACGTGTACTCAAAATCAGGAGGTAAATTGGATCAGTTTCGCGGTGAAAATATTGGAATTGTTTTTCAAACTGCTCATTTTGTGCAACCTTTAAGTGTTATTGAAAATTTAAACTTGACTTTGAAATTTTCAAAGAAAAAATTCGACTCAAATCGAGCGTTGGAGTTGCTTACCCGTTTGGGATTGCAAGACAAAAAATTGAAAAGGCCAAGCGAGTTGAGTATTGGAGAACAACAACGCGTGAGTATAGCAAGGGCCTTAATGCTAAATCCAAAATTGATTTTGGCAGATGAACCCACAAGTGCTTTGGATGATAAGAATGCAGAGATTGTTTTGGATTTGCTTCGCGAAGAATCCAAACGCAGCCAATCGGCGTTAGTCATAGTAACCCATGACTCTCGACTGAAATCGAAAATTCAAAATACAATTATGTTAGAGGAGGGAACAAAATGAACATGATTCGTATTGCTTGGAAAAATGTTTGGAATAAAACCGGGTCCACGTTACTGACATTAACGCTTGTATCATTCGGCGTGGGTATTTTATCCATGATGTTGCTCCTGGATAAGCAGCTTTCTGATAAATTGAATCGAAGCATCAAAGATGTTGATTTTGTTTTGGGAGCCAAGGGAAGCCCACTGCAATTGATACTTTCAAGCGTTTATCACATTGACGCTCCAACGGGAAATATTAAAGTGAGTGACGCACAACGAATCATTCGTAACATATCGGTTAAAGAAGCTATTCCTTTAGCTTATGGAGATAATTTTCAAGGTTGGCGTATTGTAGGTACCAACAAAAGGTACGCTGAGTTTTACAATGTAAAAGTTGCAAACGGACGTGTTTTTGAACAGCCCTTTGAGGTGAATGTTGGAGCATATGCTGCTTCAGAGTTGAATTTATCAGTTGGAAGTACGTTCACCAGTACACACGGATTAGACGCAAATACGAATGATCCAGAGCACCAGCACAATCAAACCTTCACTGTAGTTGGAATTTTCGAATCCTCCGGAACTGCAATAGACCGTCTTATTCTTACTCCTGTAGAATCCATATGGATGGTTCATGAGCATGAGCATGAAGAGGGCGAGGCTGAAGACCATGAAGAAGAGCACGC
Organism: uncultured Chryseobacterium sp.; assembly: GCA_964430305.1. Lineage (GTDB taxonomy): Bacteria > Bacteroidota > Bacteroidia > Flavobacteriales_D > Sanyastnellaceae > CAIZGX01. The sequence goes on along the minus strand of CAYSEX010000074.1, from coordinate 72 downwards.
ACACGAGGAAGATTCTCATTTGAATGAATCTGTAGCGCATGAAGATTTAGATCATGTGAAAGAGCATGAATC
>CAYSEX010000073.1:0-9182 GCA_964430305.1 uncultured Chryseobacterium sp. | reverse complement strand
TACCTGAAGTTCCGGATGAAATGAAGTATAGAGAATTGCTTCAAAAGTGTAAAGACGCACATTTCAATATGTTGCGTGTATGGGGAGGCGGAAGCTACGAACAAAACATTTTTTATGATTTATGCGATGAAATGGGAATACTCGTTTGGCAAGACTTCATGTTCGCGTGCAGCATGTATCCCGGAAATTCAGACTTCCTGAACAATGTTAAGCGCGAGGCTGAACAAAATATTGAACGAATTACCTATCACCCTTGTATTGCTCTTTGGTGCGGAAACAATGAGAACGCAGAAGGCTGGGAAAAATGGGGATGGAAAATTGGATTACGAGAAAAAAGTATTGCAGGTATACAAAGTGAGTATGATGCGCTTTTCGAGAAGCTACTTCCTGAAACATTAAAAAAATACACCACAATAAGCTATTGGCCTTCGTCTCCCCGATTTGGAAGAGGCGATGCTGCATCGCAGAATGAAGGCGATTCTCATTATTGGGGACTTTGGCATGATGAAGAACCCTTTTCTGTTTTGGAAAAGAAAATACCGCGATTCATGAGTGAATTCGGCATGCAAAGTTTTCCCAGTGAAGATGTATTGTATTTGATGAGTGGAGATCTCAGCAAGCCATTGAATGATGTTGGTTATTTGCAACATCAAAAACACAGCAGGGGTTTTACGCTAATGAAAACTTACACAGAAAGATGGTATCCAAACGCAAGTAAACAATCTCTTTTAGATTATGGTCAGCTCACCCAAAACATGCAAGCAGAAGGCATGTGCCGGGGAATTGAATCGCAACGTGCAAATGAAAGATGTGGAGGAACTTTATATTGGCAATTGAATGACGTTTGGCCTTCTTTTTCATGGAGCAGCATTGATTACTTAGGAAATGAAAAGTCTTTTTTCAATGCACTTAAAACGAGCTACGCTCCTCAACTACTCACCTATATAAGACGAGTTGACGGAATTGAAATTATTTGGATTGATGATCAATATGAATCAGAGTATACCATTGATGTTGATATCAAGGTTGAAGAATTTCTTCCAACTGGAACAATCAATGCTATGAACTCAAAAGACATTTCAAAATCACAAATTGAAATCAACCAGAACATTCAAACCATTTGTTTCATTCCAAGGAGAGAGTTACGAATGAACTACTCATTATTGGACTTACGATTAACCTTAACCCATTATTACGGAGAGGGGTTAACGCGTGAATTGGTCATACGAAAAAATTAAAAAGGAACATCGCCCCCGCCACCTTGGTAGTTGTAGTCTTCGTCGTCTAATTCGTTCATTTTAGACGAGACCGTAATGGTTGTTGGGCCACTCTGCATAAAATCTTGATTAGCCGAAATACCTCTACTGGCTGGCTGTTGAGCGAATGGATTATCGAAGTTGTATCCTTCCGGATCAGCGAATTTCGCCAAATTGGACAGGAAGCGCAAACGAATGGCATCGAGTCCTCCGTTCCTGTGCTTGGCAATGATAAGTTCGGCCATACCCTGAGCGGGAGAACGTTCATTGTCATTGAACTCAGTGAATCCATAGTACTCAGGACGATAAATGAATCCAACAATATCCGCATCTTGCTCAATGGCTCCCGATTCACGGAGGTCAGATAACATGGGACGTTTATCGCCACCTCGGGTCTCTACTGATCGGGATAACTGAGACAGCGCAATAACAGGGATATCCAATTCCTTTGCAATTTGCTTTATGCTTCGTGAGATGGTACTAATTTCTTGTTCGCGGTTACCACCCTTTGAGTCTCCTGCAGACATTAGTTGCAAGTAATCTATGATTACCAGTTCAATACCCGCGCTCGACTTCAAACGGCGACATTTAGCTCTTAACTCAAATACAGATAGCGCTGGAGTGTCATCTATGAATATGGGAGCTTCAGATAATTTGGTAATTTTCTGTGTTAACTGATGTACTTCATGGTTTTCCAATTGCCCTTTTCGCAGTTTCTCTGAATTGATTTCAGATTCACTAGCCATGAGACGTTGTACCAATTGCACACCGCTCATTTCTAAAGAGAACACAGCAACTGGCTTCTGAAAGTCAACGGCAATATTTCGAGCCATGGACAAGACGAAAGCCGTTTTCCCCATACCTGGTCTTGCTGCCAAAACAATCATATCTGACCGTTGCCATCCTCCGGTTAATTTATCTAATCCAGAAAATCCTGTGGGTACACCACTCACTCCAGATTTATTTTGTCTTGCTTGCTCAATGGCATCCATGGCTGCTTTAACAAGATTGTTCATCTTGTCAGAGTTTTTTCGAATATTCCCCTCTGCAACTTGGAAAATATTTCCTTCAGCCCTGTCTAAAAGATCAAACGTGTCTGTTGTTTCTTCATACGCGTCGTGAATAATATCGCTCGAGACACGAATAAGTTCTCTCTGAATAAATTTCTGAGAGATGATGCGGGCATGGGTTTCCACGTTAGCCACGGAGGTGACCCTGTTTGTTAAACGGGCCAAATAAAGGGGGCCGCCGACATATTCGAGTTGACCTGCTTTTTTTAAATTCTGGGTAATGGTAAGAATATCGGTTACCTCTCCTTTACCGAACATTTCCCGAATTGTATTGAAAATAATTCCGTTCGCTTCTTTGTAAAAAGATTCTGGCTTCAATATGTCAATAGCTGCGGTAATGGCATCGCTTTGCAACAGCATGGCACCAAGCACAGCCTCTTCGAGATCGAGAGCTTGAGGTGGCAGTTTACCTGCTTCAATGGAAGCAAATTGTTGCGCGGTTGTAGTTCTATCTTTTCTAGTAATACGTGTATTTCTTTCGGCAGGCATGGGTTAAAGTCTTTGCTTCAAAATTGGAAGAAGCGGAAGACAAAAATACGTTTGTGCATAAGTATTGTGGTCATAAACTTCTACACATACCGATTGAAGAAAAGTTGTGAATAACTTGAACGAAGAACTAGCAGCTTGTGGGTTCCCTTCGGCTACTCAATAAGTAAATTATAAAATCTGTAGTCTCCACCGTCATGAGTAATATTGAATTTTTTCACATAATTCAATTTTGGCATGTTCTTGACTGAAATCTCAGGAATTGAGTTATACCCATATACATATGCTTCACCGTCAAACGAAAATTGATAAAGAACATTCATTCTTTCAAAAGACTTAAAATAAAGTCTATAACTAGAACCGTCGTGGAGCATGGACCAACTGTTCCATTCTGTATCCTCCGGTGCCCCAACAATTTTAATTTCAGGTATTGAATTGAATCCAAACCGATAGGCCTGATTCATCTCATCATAAGAACATTGGAATAAACTAAAGTTTTCCTTTGACCTGAAATATAGACGATACGAGAGACCATCGAACAAAATTGAAAAATTGCTGATATTTGTGCCTGCTGGCAAATCTAGAATAGGAATTTCACTGAGCGAATTGTATCCAAATTCGTATTCCAAGGTACTCTCGTTGAATCCGAATTGATAAAGCACATTGGATCTTTTCTTTGGAAAGAAATAAAGCCTGTAGGTGTCTCCATCATGCAGAATGGACCACCTGTTCCAATCAATATCATTTGGAGCACCAGTAATTGAAATTTTTGGTAGCGACCTAAAGCCATATTCATATACGTCACCATTAAATGCCGCTTGAAATAGCGTTCCTCTCACCTCTCTGGGTTGTGCGCGATTTTGGGCAAAAGAAATAATAGGAAAAAAAATAACGCTGTACAAAAATGTAAAGACCAGTAATGTTTGCTTTGAAATATTCATTTGACAAATTTATTTGACTCTAAATTTAGAAGATTTCCATTAAAAAGAAAAAAAAGTGGATTTACAATTAATACCGGATACTCTTCCATTATTTTTGTCCTGACGATACAAACCACTAAATCACAATTAAAAATGATACTAACCAAAGACGAGAAAATCAACTATCTCAACATAGGCTTAATGATTTTGAGCGCAGCCTTTTCTTTTGTTCTTCCCTTCGAGACATTTTTAATTGCATACGCCTTTTTAGGACCTTTGCATTATTTAACCGAGATAAGCTGGTTGCACGATCGCCAGTATTTCTCTAAAGGTAAATACGACTTCCTAGTTCTGCTTATCATTGGAATTTTACTTTCAATTGCAGCGTTTTCGCAGGACTTCCAATTTCATACTGAAATATATGACTTCTTCGCGAAAGCGAATCTTTTTGACAAGCTGCTTGTTCTAGGACTTTTCAGTGCGGTACTTTTTGTTTTCGTAAAAAATATTTGGATTAAGCTCGCCGCTATTTTGATTCTTTACGTATATATTTCTGGATGGCTTTCACCTGAGGCGACTCAGGGCAAACCGAGCACCATGATTTTTGCGTTGACATCACTCTTACCCACACTTATCCACGTTTATTTATTCACAGGACTTTTCATGCTTTTTGGAGCTCTTAAGTCGCGCAGTAAAACAGGATTATTATCTATTGGATTTTTCATTCTTGTCCCAATATTGTTGGTTTTCTTTTTACCTGTAAACAGCGAAAAAGGCAACCTAACAGAGTACGGCAAAACCGCTTACTATGCGGATGGCAATGGTTTCTTCAACACAAGTATTAGCCTAATGCGTCAGTTTGAATTGGCTCCGCAAATGACGAATAACGATTATATCAACCTTTTTGTAAAAGATTCACTTGAAAAGAAAGAACTCAATGCACGATGGAAAAATTCAATGGATAAAGAGTTCATAATTCAGAACAAAGAACATCCTTATTACAAAAACTCTATCTCACTTGCAGATGCAAAGGAAGGTGAACCCAAAGACAATTGGTGGGATCTCGTTTTCTTTTCATCTGTAGGCATTATGCTCATGCGTTTTATAGCTTTCGCATACCTTTATCATTACTTAAATTGGTTCAGTAAAACTGAGATAATCGGATGGCATAAAGTACCTAAAGTAAGATTTATAGCTGTAATTACCTTGTGGCTTTTAGCATGTGGTGTATACCTATATGATTACTCTATGGGCTTGAGTTTTCTATTCTTCTTAAGCTTCACCCACGTTTTACTAGAGTTCCCTTTGAATATTACTTCCATTGTTGGTATTGGCAAGGAGTCTTTAGCAATTGCGAGAAATGGATTTAGCAAAAAACAATAACATTCTCAAGGTATTCGCACTATGCATAAGAACATTATCTATTGGATTCTTTGTTTCCTGCCATTCACCGTTCACGCACAGACTAATTCAATAGTATCCACAGATGAAAATGGCCAATATTTTCTGAACGAAAATGGAGCTTCGTATTTCGCCAATCTATCTCTTTCATGTGTAAGAAATGATTCCATTCATTTTCTGCAAGAAATAGAGGAATTAAAAGCTAAGGAAATATGGCCATCATTCTACGGTTGCTACGATTGGCACAGTTGCGTTCACAATCATTGGTGCCTGATAAAATTATTAAAAGAATTCCCCACGCTCCCAGAAGCCGAGGAAATCAAGCAGCACTTGAATCAAAGCTTCAATAAAGAAAATATTGAGAATGAATTATTTTTTTTCACGACGAATGAAGAAACTCGATTTTATGAGTTTCCCTACGGACAATCTTGGTTACTCAAGGTTGCCGACGAACTGAAGAATTGGGATTATCCAGAGGCTAAAATATGGCTCGACAATCTTGAACCCTTATTGGTTTTTATTGAAAACAACCACATTGAGTTTTGGCGAAAACAAAAGCCAGAGAAGTTTATTAGCGGAAGTCATGACAGCCCATCAATGGGACTCTCATTTGCCTATGATTATGCTGTTTCATTCGATAAAACAAAATTGAAAAAGGTGATAAAAAAAACCGCAAGCAAATACTATTTAAAAAACGGATATTATCCACTAGCGCAAGAACCTATTGAATATGATTTTATGTCTGGCGGACTTTTAACTGCGGACCTTATGCGCAAAGTTTTACCCCAAGACAAGTTGGTTAAATGGTTGAATACATTTAGTCCCGAAATATTAGATCCCCAAAAAATCTCAAGTGCATTGGTAATTAAGAAAACTGAAAAACACGACGGGTATGAGGCTCACTGGGATGGATATCATTTAAATAGAATCTGGTGTTTAAATGGTCTCATGAGAAGTTTAGATGACCAAGCTTTAAGTCCCGAACTCCGGAAAAAGTGGATCAGTGAAATGAATTCCATGTGGGATTATTCCCAAAAAAGTATTGGCATAGGAATTTATGATATTGACCACTGGTTATCTTCCTTTTCAGTTTTCGCTCTGATGGGGTATTGACGTATTCACGCCTAAAATTGTTTGTGTTATGATGCCTAGGTTCCCACTTCTAATTACAAATCAGAGGCACGTTTGAAGATAAACAAATTCAAGATATTTATTCCCCATTTTCCGACATAATCGTATAGCTTCGTCCCAATCGTTGCCTGACATACGCGCACTCAAAAACAAAACTTTGTAGTAATCTTGAGATATAAAGTAAAAATCATTTGGATCAATTCTATCTGCAAAATTCGATTTCAACTTTAATTTTTTTGATGCGATAGAATAAATCAGCTGTAATTGCCTGTAATACCCCTTACGCACGAACTCTTTTTTGATTGAAAATTCAGAAGTGATTTTTTCAAGAAGCCTAAGAATTTCGGTATATCGGCCACAATGCAATAGAGCTTCCGAAATAATATATTCACTCGCAGGAAAATCCTTAAAGTGCTTACCGTTCTTTGGTATAATATCTCTAATCTTCAAATAACTATCGATATACTTTTCAACTAAGCCGGAATCTCCATAAAATGTATGAAACAAGATATTCGACGCATAGTATCTACCAATTAGATAGGGATGAAACTCACTGTTAATCTGAATTTTTGAAATGACCTCAATGTATCTATGACAGGACTCTTGGTCCAACACCCAGAAAGACTTAAGAAAAAGCATGCAGCTTCCAAAAAGTTGAGCTTCAGTACTTTTATTAAATGTGAGAAATGACTCATACACCTTGAAATAATAGTTGCACAGGTTATCATAATCAGGAAAATGTTCCACAAAAAAAACTTGGAAATGTGGTTTTTGCATGAGTAAATCAATATTCCGAATTAAAGCATTCGGATCCTCACGGAATCGCTGAGCAATTTTCCGAGACACCGATTGAAATGCACCTTCGTGCGGTTCAATCTCATTAATAGAATCTAAATCATAGAATGAATAATAAATTTCAAATTCAGATTTAGAAATTAATTTCTCACCCACTAAACTCTGCTCCAGATTACTCCAATTCAAATAACCAACATACCGCGACAAAATATTAAGTGTTTGAATTGAGGGATTAAACGGATATTTCGTAAAGCCAAACAATCGTTTAAATGTAATACCATTGATATAAACCTTTGTTTCTTTAGAAACCATATCTGCCAAAACATCACAATCTATTGACCTCTGTAAAACCAATTCCGATCTTTCCAAAATTTTATTCTTCAGCATTTGAAGAACAATTTGGTTCAACTCCGTTTTTTTTCTAGGCATATGCAAAGGTTGAAAATTCCTTAATTCAATTAGTGTACATTAATGTACACAATAGTCAAACCACAAGAAGTTAGTTTTGACTTCATGATTAAATCTACAATGAAAACAACAATTACATTTTTTGGAATAATTCTGCACTTATTCGTTTTGGGGCAGAAGGAGATAAAAACTTACTACGACCCATATCAGAAAACCAAAATCAGTGAAAGATATACCATTAACAGCAAAAATCAAAAACATGGCAAGTATGTGAAATATGACGATCGAGGACTCAAAGCTCTAGAAATTAATTATGTAAATGGCAAACCTCACGGGGTTGCTTATGAATATGCACTGCCGTTGGTGGGTTTTCCCGGAGACGAGAAATTACAGAAAGAGGTTAATTATATAAATGGTGAAAAACATGGAAAATCTTCATACTTCCTTTATCTAAAAGACGGACAACAAAATCTTAAAGAAGGAAAAAAAACTTTACAAGGAGAAGAGTTCTATGAAAACGGAAAAAAGATTCGAGAAATAGCCTATTTCGCCAATGGCAAAAAAGAAATTGATTCTTATCTAGAGAATGGTGTGCAACAAAAATGGTATGACAACGGACAACTTGCAATTGAATTACATGTCATTAATGGTGTTTACAATGGCACCTGGAAAGAATGGTATACGAATGGACAAATAGGAATTGATGGCGTGAAAAAAGAAGGGAAGTTTTTTGGTGAAAAGAAAGAATATTACAATACAGGTAAAATAAAAAGCCGCGAAAATTACACAATTGGTGATTATAACGGTGTAATTTTCGATGGTTTACAACAGTATTTTGATTCTACAGGAACATTATCAAAAGATTATTACTACGAAAAATTATCTAACGGCAATCAGATTAGAAGAGGCACAGAATATTATTCAAATGGAAATAAAAAGGAAGAATATCAAGAATCTGTAACGAATCGAAGTGCTGGAAATGCAACCATTAAATTAGAGGGGCCATACACCAATTACTATCTCAATGGCAAAATAAATGAAACGGGAATGATTAATGAGAAAGAACAAAGAGAGGGACTTTGGAAGAAATTCAATGAAAGCGGCGAGTTAATTTATGAATCAACATTTAGTAATGGTTACAGAGCTGGAGATTGGACTATTTATCTAAACAATGAAAAGTTGGAAGTAGAGGAAAAATCACAAGCTCAATTTTATAGAAAAATACATTTTTCAAGTGAAGGAGGATTAACCAGTGAAGTGGTAACTGATTATTTCATAACAGGTGAAAAACAATTTGAAGGACAATTAATAGATCTCAATCCAGATGTTCTTCAAGGAAAATGTAAGTTTTTCTATAAAAATGGGAAAATTCAGTCTGAAGGTGAGATGAATTTGGGTAAAAAAAATGGAGTTTGGATAGAAAACTATGAAAGTGGAAACATCAAATTGAGTTCGAATTACATTCAAGAAACTAAGATGATTAATGATGGCTATAATGGAATGAGAAAAAACACTGAAGAACTTCCACATGGGACTTGGATATACTACTACGAAAATGGAGAAAAACAAAAAAAGGAAGTGTACAGTAACGGCAAATTAATCAACACGAAGGAATTCGAACGTAAATAAAGTAAAAGCCCTCTCTCGAGGGCTTTTCAATTTTATTTAATTCCAAAGATTTTCTTGAACTTCTTCGAAGTTTCTGCAGTTTCCTC
>CAYSEX010000072.1:0-9474 GCA_964430305.1 uncultured Chryseobacterium sp. | reverse complement strand
TGCATCAGAAACAAAAACAGGTTTAACTACATTTTGAGTTGAAGATGGGAGGATTGTCCATTTGTCAAAGTGAAATTTAGGGATTGTATTTTTACTTTCTATGCTTTTTTTACTCAGGTAGCATTTTTTTTCAAGTAAGGCCTGTTTTCCATTGACTATTATTTTGAATTTTATGAGGTAATAGTCTTGGTAAGAAGTAAACTTAAAAGTTGGAATGGAAAATAATAAAAAGGCAATTCCAGCCCATCTAATGAAATGGGGCAAATCATTTTGTTCTATTGAAATCTCACCTTTAGTAATAGATAACAGGTTTGGTAGGGTAAATTCTTTTTTTGAAATATTCAACTTTTGTTCAATTGACTCATCGATTATATCATATGTCGAATTAGGAATGTTGTAAATTGTATAAAATTCATTACTTAAAATTGAAGTTTCATCCAATCTAGGTAAGATATCATCGATATTTTCGTTGGCCAAATATTGACCAGAAGCGTTAATCATCATTTGCATGGCAATTGATATCGTTTTATTTGCCATATCATTTGCTATCGTTTCTGAATGAGACATGAATGCATTGACCTTGTCAATGGTTGATTTTGTTGTCTCATTTTCTTGCTCACCTATACTTAGGTTAACAATTTCACGCCATGTTGGAAATTGAATATTTTGACTCATAAATAAACTACAAAGTGTTTACAAATAAACTACAAAAGGAATAAACTCAAGTATTTCTTGGTGTTATTTGCGTATCTATGGTTTCAGCTGATTTTCATATCATCAATGTTTGTGAATTGGAAAGGGGCTTTGCATCTTACAAGAAGAATTGCATCGAGGTAATTGATTTGAGAAATCAAATACTTGACGAAATAATAAATATTAAAATTGTAGGAGGTGCTGATGACGAAATACAAAGGTTACGATCTCTAAGGTCAAATGAAGATTATGGAGTAATCGCCTATTATCCGTGGTTGCAAAAGGCATTCATAATAGCTGAAGAGGAAGAGTTCGTGTTTTTGCGAACCGCTAGAAATAGAAATAAAATTAACGATTCAGAACAGAAATTGTTAAGTAATAAAACCATAGGTATTGTAGGATTATCAGTGGGCTTCTCAGTCTTAAAGGGAGTTATTTTAGAACGGTTATGTAAAGAGGTTCGAATAGCTGATTTTGATATATTATCAGTAAGTAATTTGAATCGTCTACCATTTGGAATCAAAGACGTTGGTGTCTCAAAAGTACAACTTGCTTATCGTTGGATATTAGAAATAGACCCTTTTATTATTGTTAGAAGCTATGATATGGGGCTTGATTCTTCAAATATCCAATCTTTTTTTAATGATGGCAATGGAATTGATCTTGTAATAGATGAATGTGATTCTGGTCTAGTTAAATTATTGTTAAGATTAGAGGCTCGTAAAAAAAGAATTCCATTATTGATGGAGACAAGTGACAGGGGACTTTTGGATATTGAAGATTACAGGTTCGTCAATGAAATTTTCCATGGATCTATAAAGGAATCAGAAATAGAATTGCTATTACAGTCAACAAACAAAGAAGTTTTAATGAGGTTTATAGATCTAAATAATGCTTCAAAAAGAGGGGTAGATTCTTTCAAAGAGATTGGCAAGACCTTGGATACATGGCCTCAATTAGGTGGTGACGTCATGTTTGGTGGAGCAACTGCTACTATAATGTCAAGAAAACTTTTATTAGGTGAGCAGATCAATAGTGGCCGATATTTTTTGGATATATCAGAAAGGTTTAGCTAATGAGTTTTAGTATTTCTGCATCAGAGAGTAGTATACCCGAACTCAGAATTCGTGCTTTTAGAGCTGTTGATGATTTTGAAAGTTGTATGAAGTTTAGATTGGGACATTTGGGTGTTCTTGAAGCTTTTGGATTTAAATTGTCGAGTGCAACAGAAGAGTGGATGTTTCATCCTGACACCTATGTTATTGTAATTGAATCGCCAGAAGGAGAGGTTTATGGAGGGTCAAGATTACAGAAAATAGGTGATAAATTGCAATTGCCAATTCAAAGTGCGGTAGGTGAGGAAATACCAAATTTGGATGAATATTTAAGTGAATTTAACCCGCCAGTTGTCGAGTTATGCGGCCTTTGGAATTCAGTTGCTGTTGCTGGATTGGGTATAGGTAGTGTTTATAGTATTCGAGCAGCTTTGGCCTTAGCAGGCTTATTAAATTTCCAATCAGTTATAGCTCTATGTTCAGCCTACACATATCGTATTTCTTCCAAATATGGTTTTCGACTTGTTGAATCATTGGCGGATGGTGGTAGGATTTACTACGATGGTGCGAATCAATTTGCACATATTACATTGCAAAGAGATGTCAATCACATGTTTGATTCAGATGAGAATGAACGAAAAAAAATCATGGAAATACGTCAAAATCCATTGATTCTGTGTGAGGAATCAATAGGAAATGGAATTACTAAAATTGAATATGCCCTTTCAATATGAATAGAGTCTGTATATTATTTTTTATTTCTGTTTTGAGTTGTCTAAATGTCTTTGGGCAAGTTGAATTTGTTTCAGGGGAGATTTCAAAATCAGAGATTAGGTCATCAGAAAAATTTGGTTGGATACAGAATCAAGGTGAGATATTGAATTTTGGACTTTCTGAGGAAAAGTATACAATACGGATTAAAAAAATAGTTACGAAGGATTTTTGGAGTGGTGAGAAGATTCTTTTAATAGATAATCCAATACTTGATAGTATAAAGTTCTATCAGGTAACAAATGATTCAATATATTCTCATACAGCTGGTGAACTCGTTAGTAATGAGGGTCATATTTCATTTCCACTTGTAAATGACGGGACAGATAAATTAGAGTTGCTACTTGTTGTTAATAGTTATGATCAGCTGCTCGTTCCAATTATATTTTCTGATTTTATTACACTTCAGAAGAAAGAGGAGTCTGAAAATTCAATTTTCTTGATCTATCTGGGAATATTATTGGCAATGTTCATATACAACGTAATTATTTATTTTACGGTCAGAGATAATGTTTACCTCTATTATATTTTTTACATTTCTACAGTAGGTATAACCCAATTTGTCCTTTATGGTTTTATACAATCTTGGTTTCCACCTGAAATTGAAGTCAAATCAATTCTTATATCTATAATTCCAGCGCTAAGTGGGGTTGCAACAATATTATTCACACAAAACTTTATCAAAACAAAAGAATTTGTGCCGATAATTCATAAAGTGTTAAATCTGTTCTTGAGCTTATATTTAGTCGCCATAGTTTTTTCCTTTTTTGGCAAGCATTTTTATGTACAGCTAATTCTTAATCTTGGCGCGGCCTCTGCGTTGATTTTGATTTTTGCATCTATTAAGGCTATTAGGTCAGGATTTAGACCTGCGAGATTTTTTCTTTTGTCCTGGTGTTTGTTTATAGTGGGTTTAATGGTTTATGCTTTGCGTAATTTCGGACTTCTACCATTCAATACGTTCACAAACTTCGCGTTACCTGTTGGTTCTGTTATTGAAATTCTTTTGCTTTCATTCGCTTTAGCAGACCGAATTAATGTACTCAAACAAGAAAAAGAAATTTCACAACAACTCGCTTTTACAACCATGCAAGAAAATGAGAGGCTTGTCAAAGAACAAAACTCCTACCTCGAAAATAAAGTGCATGAACGTACGCTCGATCTAGAAAATAGAAATTCAGAACTCAATCAAGCACTCGCAGACTTGAAAACAACACAACAACAACTTGTTGAATCTGAAAAACTAGCATCATTGGGTCAAATGACTGCCGGTATAGCCCATGAAATCAATAACCCAATCAACTTCGTTCAATCTAATGTTGGCCCATTAAAACGCGATGTTCAAGATATCCTTTCTCTCCTTGAACAATACGCCAATCTCGAAAATGATAACGATCTTCAACTCAAATTAAATAACCTTAAAGCTCAATATAAAAATCTTGAAATCGACTTCCTGAAAGAAGAAATAGCCCAACTTCTAAATGGCATAGAAGAAGGTTCCAAAAGAACGGCAGAAATTGTGAAGGGATTGAGAATCTTCTCACGAATGGATAAAAATGAACGTGTCTCTGCAGATATCAATGAATGCCTTTCGTCAACTCTAGTTGTCATGAAGAATATGACTAAGGCAGAGGTAACCCTGAACATACATCTAGCTAAAAATCTCCCAAAAATAGACTGCTATCCTGGTAAACTCAGCCAGGTTTTTATGAACTTAATTACCAACGCAGTTCAAGCAACTAAACTTCCAAATAGACAACCAAAAGACCGAATCATTACCATTGAATCTGCGCAACAAAATGAATGTATTCTCATTCATATTTCCGATAACGGAGCGGGTATTCCAGAAAACATTCAAGACAAAATTTTCGAGCCTTTCTTTACCACCAAAGATGTTGGTGAAGGCACTGGCCTCGGATTAAGCATTGTACACGGTATCATTGCCGAGCATAACGGTATCATCGATTTCCAAAATGTACCCGAAGGTGGTACACGCTTTACTATACATTTGCCAATAACAAATCAACTGCATGGATAACGTTTCAGACAAAATAAAAATCTTATATCTTGATGATGAAGAACATAATCTAATCGCATTCAAAGCCTTGTTCCGCCGAGAATTCGATGTGTTCATAACAACATCACCTCAAGAAGCTGTTGCGTACCTCAATAGCAACGAGGTTCCGGTTATCTTAAGCGATCAGAAAATGCCGGAACTAAGTGGAGTAGAGTTTTTTGAGCTCACTTTAGCAGACTTCCCAAACGCCGTGCGAATATTAGTCACCGGTTATGCAGATATTGAAGCAGTCATTGATGCTATTAATAGAGGACAAGTGTACCGTTACGTTGCAAAACCCTGGAACGAAAACGATCTGCGTGTTTGTATTCTCAATGCCATTGAAAGATATGAACTCAATACCCGCGGACTAACCCAAAACGCTGGTGCAAGTTCATGGCAAAAGACCAAAGAAAAACTTCAAGCAGGCGTGTCGCGCATTCGACTCATTATTGAAAGACTGAGAGGATATGACGAGGTGGCAACAAATGAAGTTGTAGCTGAACTCAATGAAATAGAGAAATCAATCAACGAGGTAAAACAAGAAGCTTAATCTTCTTGCTCTTCTTCATGAAACCCATCTGTCATTGTTGGATCTATTCGCTTCATTTGCCAGTCTTCGTATGATAAATCATCTTCTTCATCAATGACTTGAACAAAGGGCTCTGCAAACGCTTTGGTGCTCACGTAATGATCCAAACTCAACAACATGGCCGGCAGTACTACCAGATTCGTAAGCATGGCCGTGAATAATGTCAGAGATGTTAATATTCCCAACGCACGGGTTCCCTCAAATTCTGAGAATACAAACATGCCAAAGCCGAAGAATAAGACAATGCTCGTAAAGAGTATACTCGCCCCAGTATCTTTTACAGCCAATAACACGGCTTGTTTAATGTTCCAACCCTGACCACGCAACTCTTGTCGGTATTTCGCTAAAAAATGTATGGTGTTGTCTACCGTAATTCCAAAAGCAATGCTAAATACTAGAATGGTTGATGGTTTCAACGGTATGTTGAATAAACCCATGAATCCGGCCGTAATCAACTGTGGAATAACATTCGGAACAAGCGATATAACTACCATGCGAATGCTGCGGAACATAATAGCCATAAGCAAACAAATGACGCCAATGGCGAACAATAAACTACTGAATAAATTGTCCACCAAATAAGTGGTGCCCTTCAAAAAGACAATGCTCGTCCCAGTCATGGTAACGCGGTAAAGACTATCAGGAAACAAGCGATTCACATGGGGTTGCAAATCACTCAATAAACTATCCATGGCCAATGTACCAATGTCTGCAACTTGAGCCGTAATGCGTGTTTTTTTCAATGAATCGTCTATAAATGAATTCAAGTATTTTGAATTTCCACTGCCTTTTGCACTGCTATCAGAAGATTCGAAATAAGGCCCAATTTCCATGCGTTCACCCCCTCGAATGAGCTTGTAATCCGAAGCATCACCACCCAACTTGGCCTCATAAAATGCCTGTCTTCCAAACTTCATGGCATCTGCAATAGACAGAGAACGTGATAATCGTGTTGACACTTTCGGTAAGGTATCTAACACACTTTGCAAACTGTCAATACGAGCAATGGTCTTCGGATGCGTAATCTTACCACGTTTCGCCTCAATCATGATTTCAAAGGGCATGACACCATCGAACCTTTTTTCAAACCAACGCAAATCTGTAATTACTCGATCACTATCAGGTAAGTCATCAACAATATTCCCTGTTGTTTTTACCATAGTCATGGCATACACAGAAACTACAGTAATCAGTGTAGTAATAATGTAAATGATACTTCGGTTTTTGGTAATGGCACGAACAAGATTCTCTAAAAAGGCATACAACCAGCGCATATCCAAATGCTTTAAATGTCGAGCCTTTGGCGCAGCTGTATACGAGAACAAAATGGGGAAAGCAATCAACGAAATGAAAAACATGAGCATGCTATTCAATGCTGAAATAACCCCGAACTGTTTTAATAAATCACTTTCAACAAATATGAAGGTCGCAAACCCAACTGCAGTGGTTGCGTTAATCATGAAGGCCGCTTCACCCACTTTTTGAATCACACGCGACATGGCACGCATCTTATTGCCGTGACGAATAAATTCTTGATGGTATTTGGTCAGTAAGTAAATGCAATTAGGCACCCCAATTACAATCATCAATGGAGGAATTAACCCCATGAGCATGGTAATCGGATAATCAAACATGGCAATGGTGCCCATAGATACCACTACACCAATACCTATGATAATCATGCACACCAATACTGCACGAATGCTTCGGAAGAAGATAAAGAGCAAAACGGCACTCACCAACAAGGATAATATGGTGAAGAATTTCAATTCCGCTTTGACTTTGGTGGTCATCTGCGTGCGAATGAAGGGAAGTCCGCTAACGTACGTATCTATTCGGGTATGATTGGTAAATGAATTGGTCTTCTCAACAATTTGCTCAACCGCGTTACCCCTATTTTCTGAATTAAAAAGTTGCGCATTTACAAAAACCATCATGAGCGTAGCTTCAGATTTCGACTTGTACAATAACCCGTCGTAAAAAGGAAGCGAGTTAATGCGCTCATGTAAACTATCTAACTCGAGCTGTGAGGCAGGTGTTCCTGATCCTATTTTTCTGAATTTGAATTTTTGTTCTGTGGTGTCAGCGAACATCTCGTAGCAATGCGCAACCGAAAAAACAGAATCAACAACATTTTTTTGTATAGTTTGAAGTTGGCCGTTAATGAGGGTGTCTACCGGCACCGTAATTTGCTTTAACTCATCACCTAAGTCTTTCCAGGCCTTGAAATTTTGAAGCTCCCAAATTTCGGAATCGTCTAATCCAACCACCACCACGTTTCCATCTTCTGAAAACTGTTTAATGAACCTTTGGTACTGAACATAGGTTGAATCATCTTGAGGAAGCACCCCACTGAATTTGTAACTCATGCGAACATTTCGAGCCTCCCAGCCCATCCAAGCGGTCAGCAGAAGTGTAATTACTCCTAGTAGTACACGATTTCGTAAAATAAAGGCTGCAATTGATGCCCACATAATGTAAAAAATTCCAATCCGCAAAGTAAAACATAAATCGCTTTGCCTATGAAATTTTAATCAGCGTTCAACTAATTCAAATCTGTGTATATTCGCCCCATAAATTTTGGAAAATCATGTCACAACAACATCAAGCGCAAATTGACGCCTTCATGTCGAAAGTTCGGGCAATGAACCCGAGCGAACCTGAGTTTTTACAAGCGGTTCAGGAAGTAGCTGAAGCTATCATTCCTTTTATGGAAAATCATCCGAAGTACAAGGATGCTAAAATTCTAGACCGTATTGTTGAACCTGAAAGAACGATCATCTTCCGTGTTCCATGGGTAGATGATAAAGGAGAAATTCAAGTTAACCGCGGATACCGCGTTGAATTTAACAGCGCAATAGGCCCTTACAAAGGCGGTTTGCGTTTTCACCCAACAGTGAATTTATCTGTTTTGAAATTCTTAGGTTTCGAACAGATCTTTAAAAACTCTTTAACCACGTTGCCTATGGGTGGTGGTAAAGGTGGATCAGATTTCGATCCGAAAGGAAAATCAGATCGTGAAGTAATGGCTTTTTGCCAAAGCTTCATGAGCGAATTGTCAAGACACATTGGAGCAGACACTGATGTACCTGCCGGAGACATTGGTGTTGGTGGTCGTGAAATTGGATTCATGTTTGGCCAATACAAGCGTCTTCGCAATGAATTTACAGGCGTATTAACTGGAAAAGGTCGCAACTGGGGTGGTTCTTTGATTCGCCCAGAAGCAACAGGATACGGAACGGTATATTTCGCTCAAGAAATGTTAGGCACGAAGGGATTAGATTTCACAGGAAAAACTGTGGTTGTGTCTGGTTCTGGAAACGTAGCTCAATATGCCATTGAAAAAGCAACTCAACTGGGTGCGAAAGTGGTTACTGCTTCTGACTCTTCAGGATACGTGTATGATGCGAATGGAATCGATGCTGAGAAATTGGCGTTTCTCATGGAATTGAAAAATGTGAAGCGCGGCCGTATTAAAGATTACGCAGATAAATATGGATGCGAATTTGTTGCAGGAAAAACTCCTTGGGGTGTTAAATGCGATATTGCACTTCCTTGTGCTACACAAAATGAATTGAATGGCGATGATGCAAAAGCATTGGTAGCGAACGGTTGTATGGCCGTTGCTGAAGGTGCAAATATGCCTTCAACTCCAGAAGCAATTGAAGTATTCCTTCACAACAAAGTACTTTTCTCACCTGGTAAGGCGTCTAACGCTGGTGGTGTTGCAACTTCAGGGTTGGAAATGTCACAAAACAGCTTGCGTTTAAGCTGGACCCGCGAAGAAGTAGATCAACGTTTACACAATATCATGAAAAGCATACACGCGGCTTGTGTTCAATATGGTTCAGAAGACGGTTATGTTAACTACGTGAAAGGTGCAAATATCGCCGGATTCGTGAAGGTGGCAGATGCCATGATTGATCAAGGTGTAGTTTAATTTATTGTTATATCACTCTAGTTAAGGGCGGTTTTTTAAACCGCCCTTTTCATTGGCAATAATTTCAAACTTACCTTCGTTCTGAATTGCTAAGACCACCTATGCAGAAATATTTTTTCATATTTACGCTTTGTATTGCCTTGAAATCAACAGCCCAATTGTCTGGAGGGTTCTCTGGTATTTATAACTTTCAAACGGAAAGCGTGGGTTTGGGTGCTCGAGCGCTATTCAGAGAACAAAAACAAATTCAAATTAGTCCTCAGTTTGCTTATTTTCTTCCATTCAATAAAGTCCATGAATGGACCCTTGGTGTTGCACTGCAATACAGAGTGGTAAAAATTGGAAAATTTCAATCCTATGCCTTGGG
>CAYSEX010000071.1:0-9708 GCA_964430305.1 uncultured Chryseobacterium sp. | reverse complement strand
AAGAATTTATTTGTTCCGCGGCCCAAATGACGCGAATAGAAATCTTGTCCAAAACCAAATGCGAACATTTCAGAGTAATGCAAGGTATCTGAACCTATCGTCTGTGTAGACTTATACGCTCCGAGTGTAGCAAAACTTTTTCCTTTCGTAAACACATATTTAATGAAGTACCCTTGATAGAAAGGACTAGTTAGGGTATCGTTAGGTTGTTCAATTTTAAGATAAGAGTACTCCACTCCAGGCATATTTACAAACGTTACAGAGCTGTTTTGCGGAGTATAAGTTTCATCTACAAGCTCGAGATTCACCAAATAATAGTGCTCTGAAATAGTCAATGTTTTTAATTCTTTCTCATATGATCGCACACTACTCTCCCAGCCTTTCATTTCATTCCACATGCTTTTGTATTGGTCTGAACTTGCATCACCCACCTTTGCAAGGACTTCCTTTTGAAGTGCAATGCGCTCGTTGTAGTATTTAATGTTCGATAGTAAATCCTCTACCCGGCTTGCATTGTCGACACTGCTTAAATTATTTGAGGCAAAATAACCCAAGCCAGATACCATAATACTGTATGCTGCATATTGATTTGGTTCCATTCGAAATTCAACATTGAGTTCACCTTTGGTCTGACTCTGTGAGGTCACTGAAATCGAATTCAAGAGCAAAAACTCATTCACCTTTCCCACACCACCAGTAAAATCGGTAGTTAAGACACGTTGCGAGATATTTGAAACTCGGTATGATTGACCAAATGCTACCCATGACGTGAGAGCAAAAAACACAATTGTAACAAGATTTTTCATGAATCAATTTTTCACGAAGATAGGTATAGCGGAACTCTTTACCTTTGCAACTCATTTTTTGTCGACATGTTTGAAAATTTATCCGATAAACTTGAGCGAGCGCTCAAAGTACTGAAAGGCCAGGGCCAAATAACAGAGGTCAACGTTTCTGAAACATTGAAGGAAGTGCGTCGTGCACTTTTGGATTCCGATGTTAGCTACAAAACGGCCAAAGAATTTACAGACCGAGTGAAGGAGAAAGCACTTGGTCAAAAGGTTTTAACCGCCATCAGCCCAGGACAACTTCTGATAAAAATAACAAAAGATGAATTGACTGAATTGATGGGTGGAGAGGCAAGTGAGCTCAACTATCAAGCAAACCCTGGAATTATACTCATGAGTGGTTTACAGGGATCGGGGAAAACGACGCATTCCGGTAAGCTAGCCAATTATCTTAAAACGAAAAAAGGAAAAAATCCTTTGTTGGTAGCTTGTGACATCTATAGACCAGCCGCTATTGACCAGCTTCATGTAGTGGGCGAAAGTATTGGTGTTGACGTTTACAGCGAACGTGAAAATAAAAATGCTGTAGAAATTGCCAAAAATGCCTTGGCCTTCGCGAAGCAAAATGGAAATAATGTTGTAATTGTAGATACCGCCGGGCGATTGGCTATTGACGCGGAAATGATGGCAGAAATCACAGCTGTTAAAGCGTTCTTGAATCCAACGGAAACACTCTTTGTTGTTGACGCCATGACCGGTCAAGACGCTGTGAATACTGCAAAAGCATTCCATGACCAATTGAATTTTGACGGTGTTATTTTAACCAAGCTTGATGGAGACACACGAGGTGGAGCGGCACTAAGCATTAAAAGTGAAGTCAACAAACCCATCAAGTTTGTGGGAATGGGTGAAAAAATGGATGCCCTAGATGTGTTCTATCCTGAACGTATGGCAGGAAGAATCTTGGGTATGGGTGACGTTGTTTCATTGGTTGAAAAAGCTCAAGAACAGTTCGATGAAGAACAAGCCAAACGTCTTGAGAAGAAAATTAAAAAAGACCAATTCGACTTCAATGATTTCTTAGACCAAATAGGTCAAATCAAAAAAATGGGAAGCATGAAAGACATCATGGGCATGCTTCCGGGTATGGGACAATTGAAAAATGTTGATGTTGATGACAACGCTTTCAAACCCATTGAAGCCATAATAAAAAGCATGACACCTTCAGAACGAAGCAATCCATCACTGATTAATCAGTCGCGCAAAACGCGTATTGCCAAAGGAAGTGGTACAAGTGTGGAAGAAGTGAACAAATTATTGAAGCAGTTTGATCAAATGCGTCAAATGATGAAAATGTTTACCAATAAAAGTCAAATGGCTGCCATGATGAAGCAAGCGAATATGATGAAAGGAATGCGACCATGAAACAAGCAATAGGAAATACCACGTTTGAATTTCAGGATCAAACAAATTTTTATCGCGGAAAAGTACGCGACGTATACACCATCTCAAATCAATGGTTGGTCATGATTGCTTCAGATCGCATTTCAGCTTTCGATGTTGTGCTACCTCGACCTATTCCATTCAAAGGACAAGTGCTAAACCAGATTGCTTCTCTCATGCTCGATGCAACCAGTGATTTGGTTCCGAATTGGAAAATGGCTACACCTGACCCCAATGTTACCATAGGTAAAAAGTGTGTCCCGTTTGCTGTTGAAATGGTTATACGCGGGTACCTTACCGGACATGCTTGGAGAACCTATGAAAGCGGGAAAAGAACGCTATGCGGTGTAACATTACCTGAAGGGTTAAACGAACATGATAAACTTCCCAATCCAATCATTACACCTACTACGAAGGCAAGTGAAGGACATGACGAAGACATTTCAAGAGAGCAGATCATTGAGCAAGGAATTGTTTCTGAAAGTGATTACTTGATTCTGGAAGACTATACCAGAAAACTGTACCAGCGTGGAACCGAGTTAGCAGCAACTCAAGGACTTATATTGGTAGACACGAAATACGAGTTTGGAAAGTTCGAAAACGAGATCATACTCATGGACGAGATTCACACTCCGGATTCATCGCGCTATTTTTACGCTGAAGGTTATGCTGAAAGACAAGCCAAAGGCGAAAAGCAAAAGCAGCTGTCGAAAGAATTCGTTCGTGAATGGCTCATCGCGAATAATTTTATGGGTAAGGAAGGACAAGTAGTACCAACTATGACAGATACTTGGTTGGAAGAGATTAGCAACAGGTACATAGAACTTTTTGAACGTGTAACTGGAAAAACTTTTGTTCCTCAAGATTATGAGAATGCTGAAACCCGCATTTTATCAAGTATAAACCAAGCGCTTATGAAATTATAAAGCGTTTAAAATTGGTTCATAAGTACACCCTTAAAAGCAAATCGTTTAATTAGAAATACCTATCTTTACGCCCGTATTTCTAATTGATTACAATGGATGAACATTCCTATCTCGGCAATGCCGATGTAAACACCATTGAGGTATTGTACAACCAATACCAAGAAGATCCAAGTTCCTTGGATGTCTCATGGAGAAGATTCTTCGAAGGTTTCGAGTTTCAACATTCACAATTCCCAGTACTTTCCCGTGATACCGCCTCTATTGGTGATGACGGGATGCATAAAGAATTTAAGGTCATAAACCTCATCAACGCGTATCGTCAACGTGGTCATTTGTTTACCAAGACTAATCCGGTAAGAGAGCGCAGAAAGTACTCACCTGATTTGAGTATAGAAAATTTTGGGCTTACGCAGGCAGATTTAGAGTCTGTGTTTCACGCAGGAGTTGAAGTGGGTTTGGGAGATGTGAAATTGAAAGACATTATTAAGCACTTGCAATCTTGCTACTGCGAAAGCATTGGCGCCGAGTACATGTATATACGTGACCCCGAGAAAATTCAGTGGTTGCGCTCAAGGCTTGAAGCTGTGAAGAAAACGCCATTCACTGTTGAAGAGAAGAAACAAATCTTCGACATGGTGAACAAGGCAACCACATTTGAGCAATACATTCAACGCAAATTTGTTGGTCAAAAAAGATTCAGTGTTGAAGGGTGCGAGGCTGTAGTTCCCGCCATGGATTACATGGTAAGAGACGGAGCCGACAAAGGCGTTTCAGAGTTTGTCATTGGAATGGCACATCGCGGCCGCTTGAATGTTTTGACTAACATTATGGGCAAACCCCAAGAAGAAATTTTCGCGGAATTCGATGGTGTTGCGTTTGATGATGATGGTGTTTTCGATGGCGATGTAAAATACCACTTTGGATATTCCATTGACCGAGTTACTCCAAATGGAAATAACGTTCACCTCACCCTATGTCCGAACCCTTCGCATCTCGAAGCTGTGAATCCCGTTGTTGAAGGATTAACGCGAGCCAAGATTGATCATTATTTAAAGTCGGAAAATAAAATTGTTCCAGTTCTCATACACGGTGACGCGGCAATAGCCGGACAAGGCATTGTATACGAAGTTGTGCAAATGGCGCAACTCGATGGTTACCGTGCGGGTGGAACGGTACATATTGTTACGAACAACCAAGTTGGTTTCACCACAAACTACCTCGACGGAAGATCTTCAACCTATTGCACCGACGTTGCGAAAACAACATTGTGTCCTGTATTTCACGTAAACGCAGACGATGTTGAGGCGGTGATTCAAACCATGAAAATTGCTTTCGATTATCGCATGGCATTCAATATGGATGTGTTCGTAGACCTCCTCGGTTACCGCAAATATGGGCACAACGAGGGTGATGAACCGAAGTTTACACAACCCAGTTTATACAAAGCCATTGCTTCTCATTTAAGTCTTCGTGACTTGTATGCAAACAAGTTAATTGCGGAAGGCGTTATTACTCAGGAAGAAGTCAATGCTGCAAAGCTCACTTTCGAAGCACATCTTGATGAGCAATATGACAAGTCTAGAGGAGTAAAACAAGCCTATGTAAAACACTTCTTGGAGGAAACATGGAAAGATATCCGTGTTGCTACTGAACAAGACTTCGAACAGAGCATAGAGACGGCGGTATCAAAGAAAAAATTGTTGGAATTGGGAATGAAGATTTCAACCCTTCCACAGGGTGAAAAATTCTTCCGAAAAATAGAAAAGGTCTTCGAAGACCGAAGAGCGATGCTCGACAACAACGCACTTGATTGGGCACTTGGAGAGTTGTTGGCTTATGCAACTTTGTTGGAAGAAGGACATCCCGTTCGAATTTCAGGACAAGACGTTGAGCGTGGAACATTCTCTCACCGCCATGCTGTAGTTAAAACAGATGAGGATCAAGAAAAAGAAATTGTTCCCTTAAATCACCTCGGACCAAATCAAGCTAAACTTTCCATTTATAACAGTTTATTGAGTGAATATGGTGTGCTTGGATTCGATTATGGTTATGCCTTCGGAACTCCGCAAGGATTAACCATTTGGGAAGCACAATTTGGTGATTTCAACAACGGCGCTCAAATTATGTTTGACCAATTCATAGCTGCTGCAGAAGACAAATGGAGAACCATGAATGGAATTACAGTTTTACTGCCTCATGGATTTGAAGGACAAGGTTCAGAGCACAGTTCAGGTAGAATGGAGCGTTTTCTTCAATTGGCTGCAGAATTAAATATTCAAGTAGCGAATTGTACCCTTCCTTCGAATATGTTCCACTTGCTTCGCAGACAGGTAAAGACTGCGTATAGAAAACCGTTAATCGTTTTCACTCCGAAGAAATTACTTCGCTATCCGAAAGCGGTGTCGAAAGTAGAAGAGTTTGCTAAAGGTGGTTTCCGTGAAGTTATTGATGACAACATCAAAGCACGCAAGCAAACCAAAGTTGTTGCGTTGTGCACGGGTAAAGTGTATTATGAATTGTTGGAAGAGAAGGAAAAAAGAGGATTGACCGATGAAATTTCATTGGTTCGAATAGAGCAACTTTACCCTCTTCCTGAAAAACAAATTCGTGAATTACTTTCGAAATACAGTAAGAAAGCACAGCTCATCTGGTGTCAAGAAGAACCAGAAAACATGGGTGCTTGGAGCTACATGATGCGATCATTGCGCGACTTAAACTTAGACGTTGTAAGTTTGCCTGCATCAGCGTCACCTGCTACAGGCTCGCCGCGGGTGCATGAAATGCGAATGAATAAAATGATAACCACATTGTTTGATAAGGTTTCAAAGGCCTAAAAATTTAGAAATATGTCAGTTATTGAGATAAAAGTCCCATCACCGGGGGAAAGCATTAGCGAAGTTCAGATTGCCAATTGGCTTGTGAGCTCAGGTGATATTGTAAGCAATGGCCAGGTCATAGCGGAGATTGATTCAGATAAAGCAACATTAGAGGTAACAGCTGAAGCTTCGGGAGAAATCCAAATTCTCGCTCAAGCCGGCGATACAATTGCTGTTGGTGCTGTTGCATGTACAATAGATACTTCCAAGGCAGGAGCTCCTACTGCGGCTCCTACTGCGGCTGCACCGGTTATTGCACCTATCAAAACGGAAACGGCCGCTGTGGTTGTGCCCTCTCCAGGACCAGCGCCAAGTTATGCTTCGGGGCACGCTGCGCCTGCAGCTGCAAAAATGATGGCTGAAAATAACATTACTGCTAGTCAAGTAAGCGGTTCAGGACCTGGTGGTAGAATTACCAAAAGTGATGTTGTTCTTGCTATGTCTGCGGGTTTTGATACAGCAGCTGTTCCAAATAGAACGGGAAGTAGAGACATTCAACGTGAAAAAATGAGTATGCTTCGAAAAAAGGTTTCGGAGCGTTTAGTTCACGTGAAGAACACCACGGCCATGCTAACCACCTTCAATGAGGTGAACATGAAACCAGCCATGGATTTAAGAGCGAAATACAAAGATCTTTTCAAAGAAAAGCATGGTGTAGGACTAGGCTTTATGTCATTGTTTACGAAAGCGGTGTGTGAAGCCTTGCAACATTTCCCCGCTGTTAATGCTCAAATTGATGGCAATGAAATAGTTTATCATAGATATTGCGACGTAGGGATTGCAGTTTCCACACCGAAAGGACTCATGGTTCCGATTGTTCGGAACGCAGAGATGCAGTCTTTGGCTGATATTGAAAGGTCAATTGGTGGTTTAGCGAAGAAAGCTCGTGAAGGAAAAATTACCGTAGATGATATGCAAGGAGGAACTTTCACTATTACCAACGGTGGTGTTTTCGGTTCTATGCTATCAACACCAATTATTAATCCTCCACAAAGCGCTATTCTTGGAATGCACAACATTGTAGAGAGACCTATTGCAGAAAATGGTCAGGTTGTTATTCGTCCAATTATGTATGTTGCCTTGAGCTATGATCACCGCATCATTGATGGAAAAGAAAGTGTGGGCTTCCTAGTTAAAGTGAAGGAAATGATAGAAAATCCGGAAAGAATGCTCTTCGGTGGAAAAACAGCTGAGGAAGTGCTTCTGGGACTATAAAAAAATTAAGAACGAAATCTAAAAAATGAGCGAAGTTTTCTTCGCTCATTTTTTTGTTGAGAACCTCAGTAAAAAATGTCATTTCTCACATCGTTTATTCAATGTTCCGATTAAATTTGTAGCGCCTGTAAAATAGGCAAACCGCATATGGAAACCACAACCACTTCTCACCTTTGGGAATACCTCCCAATTATTGTTCTTGGAATTGTTGCAGCAGGCTTTGTTGTAACCACTATGGTACTGACTCACATGGTTGGACCTAAGAGAAAAACAAAAATAAAGAACGAAGCATTCGAGTGTGGAATTGAGGCCCAAGGAAATGCCCGATCTCCCTTTTCAATTAAGTATTTTCTGGTGGCCATTCTTTTCGTTTTGTTTGATGTGGAGGTAATATTCATGTACCCTTGGGCGGTGAACTTCAAAGAACTTGGGGTGTTTGGATTGTGGGAAATGTTCGCCTTTATGGGGTTAATGATTGTGGGCTTGGTCTACATCATTAAGAAAGGCGCTTTAAACTGGGAGAAATAAATTAAAAAAACAACAGTCACGATGAGTGTTAACATAGATCCGAAATTGAAACCAGACGGCATTGAAGGCCAAGGTTTCTTCGCAACCTCTTTAGACAAAGCAGTAGGACTTGCACGTGCCAATTCACTTTGGCCATTGCCATTTGCAACTTCATGTTGTGGAATTGAATTTATGGCAACCATGGCATCACATTATGACCTTGCACGATTTGGTTCTGAACGATTAAGTTTTTCACCGAGACAAGCAGACTTACTTATGGTCATGGGTACCATATCAAAAAAAATGGCACCTGTACTTCGTCAAGTGTATGAACAAATGGCTGAACCGCGTTGGGTATTGTGCATGGGTGCATGTGCGTCTAGCGGCGGAATTTTCGACACCTACAGCGTATTGCAAGGAATAGACAGAATTATCCCTGTTGACGTCTATATACCAGGTTGTCCGCCAAGACCCGAGCAGGTTCTCGACGGACTATTAAAAATTCAAGAATTAGCTAAATCTGAAAGCTTGAAAAGAAGAACTTCAGAGGAATATAAAGCACGACTAGCACAATACGGCATTGAATAATATGACTGCACAAGAACTACACGACCACTTGCTTTCAAAAGCCGATGCCGTTTTTGCAAATGCACTTTTGAACTCACAGGTTGAAGGAGACTATCCTTGCTTCGTAATCAAAAAAGATTCTTTAACAGAAGTAATGACTTTTTTGAAAGAAAATGCTGAATGTTCATTCGGTTTTTTAACCACCCTATGCGCCATGCATTTCCCAGAACAGGAAGAGAAAGAATTTGGCATGGTGTACCACCTGCATAACTTACCGAACAACTGGCGTATTCGCATTAAATGTTTCTTCCCAAAGTCTGACCTAAAAGTGGCATCTCTAGTTTCTATTTGGCCAACAGCCAATTGGATGGAGAGACAAGAATATGATTTTTTTGGAATACAATTCCAAGGTCATCCAAACCTGAAGCGCATTTTAAACATGGACGAAATGAATTATTTCCCGATGCGCAAAGAGTACGGATTGGAAGATGC
This sequence comes from uncultured Chryseobacterium sp., assembly GCA_964430305.1. Lineage (GTDB taxonomy): Bacteria > Bacteroidota > Bacteroidia > Flavobacteriales_D > Sanyastnellaceae > CAIZGX01. Next base: position 894 of record CAYSEX010000071.1, on the reverse strand, counting down.
GTCTCGTGACGACAAGGAAGATAAATATTTTGGTAGATAAAGCACTCGATACACACATGTCTGATCAAATAAATCGCGTAACAGATGTTGAGAAGGATTATTCCATTCTTAACCTAGGTCCTACCCACCCGGCAACACATGGTATTTTCCAAAACGTGTTAACCATGGATGGCGAGATCATTGTCAATGCCGAGTCTACCGTAGGGTACATTCACAGAGCATTTGAAAAATTGGCCGAACGCAGACCATACAATCAAATTACCCCTATCACAGATCGTCTCAATTATTGCTCTTCGCCCATTAACAACATGGGATGGCATATGACTGTTGAGAAATTGATTAATTGTGAAGTTCCGAAACGTGCACAGTACATGCGCGTAATTATCATGGAACTTTCGCGAATTGCAGATCACATCGTTTGTGATACCGTTATTGCAGTAGATTCTGGAGCATTGACTGGATTTTTATACATGTTCCAACACCGTGAGACCATCTATGAAATTTTCGAAGAAATTTGTGGTGCTCGTTTAACTACGAATATTGGTAGAATTGGTGGAATGAATGCTGAATTTACCGAAACAGCATGGAAAAAAATCAACAAGTTTTTGGAAGAGTTTCCAAAAGCTTTGGAAGAGTTCGACAAACTAGTTACCAGAAATAGAATTTTTGTAGATAGAACCATCAATTGCGGTCCTATCTCGGCTGAAAAAGCACTTGCATATGGCTTCACAGGTCCAAACCTTCGCGCAGCAGGTGTTGATTACGATGTTCGAGTAATGAACCCGTACAGCTCATATGAAGATTTTAAATTTGAAATCCCTGTGGGTCTTCGTGGTGACACTTATGACCGATACATGGTTCGAATGGCTGAAATGTGGGAGAGCTTGAGCATCA
>CAYSEX010000070.1:0-9819 GCA_964430305.1 uncultured Chryseobacterium sp. | reverse complement strand
CAACTTCCAACAAGACCACCCCGAAGCCTTGCCGGCCTTCGTTGCGGGAGCCATAGGGACCACTTCGAAAACCTGTTCTCTTTCTCCAGATGTTGAACACCCCGAGTTTCGAGCCGTAAATTATGACGAGCTAAAAAGTGCTTACCGCGAACAAGTAGAGGGCCTGCTCGATGGAGGTGTTGATGCTTTGTTGGTTGAAACAATTTTCGATACGCTCAACGCCAAAGCCGCATTCCACGCCATTCTCGATGTGCTAGAAGAAAGAAATCTTGCAGCCATTACCAAAGAAAATCCAAATGGAAACATCGCCATCATGGCCAGCGGAACCATTACCGATTTAGCGGGAAGAACACTGAGCGGACAAACGGCCGCTGCATTTGCTGTCTCTTTGGAACACGTTCCGTTATTCAGCATTGGATTCAATTGCGCATTAGGTGCAGAACAATTGCTGCCGCAAGTGCTTGCCCTGAAAGCATTCACCAACGCATACTTAAGTGCTTATCCGAACGCAGGCCTGCCCAATGCCATGGGCGGGTATGACGAAAGTGCAGAGACTTTTCGAAATAAAATTGAGCCCTTCTTGATTCAGCCTGAACTGCGCATTATTGGCGGATGCTGTGGCACTTCACCTGCTCATATCAAGGCATTACATGAATTAATCCACCCCACTGCAAACCATGAATAATACGTTATTTCTCTCGGGACTTGAAGTGGTTCGCATTGAAGCGAAATCGAACTTCATCAACATTGGCGAACGAACCAATGTGGCCGGTTCCATTCAATTTAAAAAAGCTATCCAAGAAAAAGATTATGTCAAAGCCATTGCCATAGCGCGTGAACAAGTAGAAAGTGGCTCTGTGATACTCGACATTAACATGGACGATGCACTTATAGACGGCATTGAAGCCATGCGTATTTTCTTGAATCTGTTGGCCGCTGAGCCCGATATTTCCAAGGTTCCGCTTATGATTGACTCTTCTAAATGGGAAATCATTGAAGCCGGACTTCAATGCGCGCAAGGAAAATGCATTGTGAATTCGTTAAGCTTAAAAGATGGCGAAGAGCTCTTTGTTGAACGTGCCAAGCTCACGCGCAAATACGGTGCTGCCGTGGTTGTTATGGCCTTCGATGAACACGGACAAGCAGACACATTTGAAAGAAGAACTTCGATTTGCGAACGCGCTTATCGCGTGCTTACCGAACAAGTGAACTTCCCTCCGCACAACATTATTTTCGATCCGAATATCTTTCCCATTGGCACAGGGCTCGACGAACACAAGCGTTATGCCATTGATTTTTTCGCAGCTACAACTTGGATTAAAGCGCATCTCCCTCATGCAAAAGTGAGCGGCGGCGTTTCGAATGTTTCGTTCTCATTCCGCGGAAATAACGTTGTGCGCGAAGCCATGCACGCTTCCTTTCTTTATCACGGAGTAAAAGCCGGAATGGACATGGGCATTGTGAACACCGCACAGCTAGCGGTTTACGACGAGATCGATAAAAATTTATTGTTGAAGGTGGAAGATGTGATTTTCAATCGAACAGAAAATGCAACCGAGGCACTTCTTGAAATAGCGCAAGAATTCAACACGCAAAAAAATAAAATTGAAACCGTTGCAGCTTGGCGTAACGAGCCGCTCGAGAAAAGACTTTCGCATGCACTGGTGCACGGTATAACTGAATACATAGAAACGGATGTGAAAGAAGCGCTGCTTCATTACCCTACTCCACTTTCTATTATTGAAGGTCCGCTTATGGACGGAATGAACATCGTTGGCGATTATTTCGGTAGCGGAAAAATGTTCTTGCCTCAAGTTGTAAAAAGCGCCCGTGTCATGAAAGCCGCTGTGGCTGTGCTTGAACCACAACTACTCGCTGAGAAAGAACGAAATCCACTTGAAACTCAAGCGAAGAAAAAAATTGTGTTGGCTACGGTGAAAGGCGACGTGCATGATATTGGAAAAAACATTGTGAGCATTGTTCTCGCATGCAACGGATATGATATTGTAGACCTCGGTGTTATGGTTCCGAATGAAAAAATCATTGAAACGGCCATTCAAGAAAATGCAGATGCCATCGGACTCAGCGGACTCATTACACCTTCACTTGAGATCATGTGTGAATTAGCAGAAGACCTTTCAAGAAGAAAACTAAACTTCCCCATTTTAATTGGAGGAGCTACCACCTCTCGTGTTCACACAGCAGTAAAAATTGAACCCCGAACACATGTACCCGTGATACATGTCAATGATGCAAGTAAGGTTGTGCCGGCTGTTCGTAGTTTATTCAATCAAGAAGAAAGCGAAGCCTTCCTTCAAAACGTAAAAACAGATTATGCGCGAGTTCGAGAAAACTACGAAGAGCATCAGCGAAATAAAAGAAGAGTTTCTTTAGAAGTCGCTCGCCGCAACGCTTTCCAGCAGAGCGAAAGGCATGTTCCATTTCAGCCTAAAAAAATAGGAGTCCATAAACTTCATTTCAGTTTGGAAGAGGTAGCGTCATACATTGACTGGACACCCTTCTTTCAAGCTTGGCAATTGGCAGGAAAATTTCCCGAAATACTACGCGATGAAATTGTTGGAGAACAGTCTACCATTCTATTCAAAGACGCACAAACCGTTTTAAATGGATGGATCAAAGACCAACGTTCAACCGAAGGAATATTCGGCTTATTTCCCGCTCGAAAAAAAGGTTTCGACGATATAGAAGTACTTTCTGATGCAATTTCACCCTGCGCTGAAAATGTAACTTTTCTTACGCTTCGTCAGCAAACAGAGAAAGCACATGGCGTTCCGAATTTCGCGTTAGCTGATTTCATTTCAGAAGATCAACAAGATTACATCGGATGCTTCGCCGTAACAACTGGATTTTGGGCGGAAGAAATTGCTCAGCAATTTCAAGAAGAACAGAATGACTATCAAGCCATTCTTACCAAGGCCCTAGCCGATCGCTTGGCAGAGGCCACAGCTGAATTGCTACATGAAAAAGTACGAAAAGAGTATTGGGGGTATGCCGCAGATGAAGTTTTAACGAATGAAGAACGAATCACTGAAAAATACACCGGCATTCGTCCTGCGCCTGGTTACCCAGCTTGTCCAGATCACGAAGAGAAACGCACCATTTGGAAGTTGTTAAATGTTGAAAATGAAATTGGAATTTCATTAACCGAATCTTTGGCCATGTATCCTGCATCATCTGTAAGTGGCTATTTCATTGGTCATCCGGAAAGCAAATACTTCGGCATTGGAAAAATTGAATTGGACCAAGTTGAAGACTATGCCTTAAGAAGAGGCGTGTCATTTGAGGAAGCAAAAAAAATATTATCTCCATTATTGTTCTAATATGAAAGTCATACAACACCTATCAGAAGCGAAACGCACATTGTTTAGCATTGAAATATTGCCTCCGCTCAAAGGAGAAAACATTCAAGAGATTTATAGCACCATGAACGAACTCATTCAGTTCGAACCTGCGTTTGTAGATGTTACCTATCACCGTGAAGAATATGTCTTTCGCGATGCAGGAAATGGCTTACTCAAGAAACATACAGTGCGCAAGCGTCCAGGCACAGTGGGCATTTGCGCAGCGCTATCGAACAAATATCAAATCGATACCATACCGCACATTATCTGCGGAGGATTCTCGAAGCAAGACACGGAAGATGCATTGATTGATTTGCATTTCTTGGGCATTGACAATGTGTTGTTGCTTCGTGGCGATGCCATCAAAAGTGAAGGTCGATTTGTACCAGAGCATGATGGCAACCGGTATGCGAAAGAGTTGGTACAGCAAGTGGTGAACATGAACAATGGAAAGTATTTAGATCCCGATTTGCGTAATGTTCAACACACCAACTTTTGTATTGGAGTAGCTGGGTATCCTGAAAAACATTTCGAATCGCCTAATCAGCAAATGGATTTGAACTACTTGAAGCATAAAGTAGAAGTCGGTGCAGAATACATTGTTACTCAAATGTTTTTCGACAACAAAAAATATTTTTCATTCGTAGAAGATTGTCGAACAGCTGGTATAACTGTGCCTATTATACCAGGTCTAAAGCCATTAAGCACATTATCACAGTTGAACATTTTACCGCATCACTTCCATATTGATATACCTCAGGAATTAACGGAACACGTGTTACGCGCGAAAAGCAAAGAAGAGATACAAGAGATTGGAATAGCGTGGTGCATTGAGCAATCGAAAGAATTGAAAGCCGCTGGCGTTCCATGTTTGCATTACTATACGATGGGGAAAGTGAGGGCTATTTCAGAAATTGCGAAACATGTTCTTTAAGTTGTAAATCATCAAGAATTGAAGTCATTTAGCCAATGAAAATGGGTCTCGGCCAAGGCTAACTTGTTTTCTTTAACATAACTTAAAAACTCTGTTGCAACTTGAGAAAGTCTTTTTCCAATTGGCCAAATGAATTGCCATTCTGAATGAACCGGAAGTCCCTTCATGGGTATAATTTCCAATTGCCCCGAATCCAATTCATTTCGAATTCCAATAAGCGGCATGACTGAAATTCCCATATTGGCTAAAAGAGCTTGTTTTACAGCTTCGTTTGATGTTAACTCTATTCTTTTGCTGATTTGAATTTTCTCTTTTCGGAGAACTTTCTCCATCATTTGTCTTGTACCTGATCCTTGCTCACGATAAATAAACGGAATATTTGAGGCCTTAGTTCCCTTCTTTTTTGCAGTCTTAATTGATTTCACTACTTGCCTACTTCCTACCAAATACAATTTATTTTCTAGAATTGAAATGGAATTCACTTTCATTTGAGATGGCAGAATAGAGACCAAGGCAAAATCAATTGCATTTGACTTCAAACTTTCCACAACTTTTGCCTTATTAGACACCTCAATTCTATAGTCAACTTCATCATGCTTCAAAAAAAAAGAAGAGATGAAAAAGGGCAATACATATTTACCTGTAGAAACAGACTCAAACTTCAACTCTCCTGTAAGCTTTCCTGTTATTTGTTTCTTCCATTGATTCAATTTTTGCGCTTCTGAAATTACTGATTCAGCAATTTCGGCCACCTCTCTTCCCTTTGGTGTAACATGCATTTTGCGACCAACAAAGTCTATTAGGGGATACTGAAACTGACTCTGAAAATTCTTCAACTGAATTGAAACAGCCGGTTGTGTCAAATTCAAAATTTCTGAAGCTTTACTTATACTCCCACTTTCAACCACTTGACAATAAATAATCAGTTGTGACAAGGTATAATTCATTAATATTTTTTATTTAAATCATAACAAATATAAATGTTATTTAATATCTAATCGGAACAAATATTTGCCGAAAGAAAACAATGAAATCTTCATCATTAGCTTACACACTTGTTTTATTAGGAGTTTCAGCCATTACAGCTTCATTTCTAATTGAAAACAAACAGCTATCCATTCTCTTGTCCAGTATTTCACTGATTTCTATTCTTTTGGCTCTCAAATCCTTTCAACCTAAATAATTATGGACTTTACTCTTGTATTGACGAATTTATACAACCCCACCATCCTGTTTTTTATTCTCGGAATTATAGCCATTTGGATAAAAAGTGATCTTGAAATTCCACCGTCATCGAGCAAATTTATTTCCTTATACTTACTCTTATCAATCGGATTCAAAGGAGGGCAAGAACTTGCGCATGAGCATTTCAGTTTTGAAGTTGGATTCTCATTGCTGTTCGGGTGTGCCATTGCGTTGGTTATACCCCTATACATCTTTCATCTTCTTCGAACTCGATTGAACATCTATGATAGCGCTGCAGTTGCGGCTTGTTATGGTTCAGTTAGCGCTGTTACTTTTGCTGCGGGAATAACATTTCTAGAGGCACAACAAATGAATTCAGACGGACACATGGTTGCAATTATGGCACTCATGGAAGCACCTGCTATTGTTATGGGGATGTTCTTAATGCGTAGATATGATCGTTCAGGAGATTCAAAAAGTTCCATGTTTGAAATGATAAAACACTCATTAACGAACGGAAGCGTACTACTCATTTTAGGAAGTTTAATCATTGGAATTGTTGCTGATTCCAAACAAGCGGAGGGTATTAAACCATTTACCAACGACATATTCAAAGGCTTTCTTGCCATCTTTCTTTTGGAAATGGGAATGCTCACCGCCAAACGTTTTGCTGCCTTCCGAAAATATGGTTTCTTTATAATTGCTATTGCCTTAATACTCCCGCTCATCAATGGAATTGGCGTGGCCTTATGCAGTAAATTGGTTACTGATTCAGAAGCGAACAGATTTATGTTTGCAGTGTTAGCAGCAAGTGCATCTTTCATTGCCGTTCCTGCAGCTATGCGCATTTCTAATCCAAAATCAGATCCGGGTCTTTATCTTCCCATGTCATTGGGACTCAATTTCCCGTTCAACATTACCCTAGGAATGCCCATATATTACTACGTGATACAACTGACCTAAACTCTTGAGCTGCGCTGGCAAGTATCGCATCCCGTTTTCTTTTTAAAAAACAAGCGCTTCACAATATATGAAAGAGCAACCAAGCAAATGAGAAGAGTGATTGTAAGTTGCATTAGCTGAAAATTGTGAAGGTTAACCAGGCCAATGTATATGCCATGCCCCCCATGTAGGCCATTTGAATAAAGGGCCATTTCCATGATTTTGTTTCGCGCTTTACGGCCGCAAACGTAGCCATGCATTGCATTGCAAAAACATAAAAGACCATGAGCGAAAGTCCGGAAGCTAACTGATATGACGGCTTTCCTGTAGCTTCATTTACATCTTCACGCATACGTGTTAGCAGTGAGTCATCTTCTTCAAAATTTTCGCCCGCAGAATAAAGTGTTGCCATGGTACCTACAAAGACTTCTCTGGCCGCGAAAGACGTTAAAATGGAGACGGTCATTTTCCAGTCGTACCCCAAAGGTTCGAAAGCAGGAGAGATTGTTTTTGCGGCCTTACCAAGAAAGGACTCTTCAATCTGACTTACGCCTTGTTGTTCTTGTTCCAAGGTAATTTTTGGAAACGAACCAAGTGCCCAAAGCACAATAGAAAGTGCTAAAATCATTTTTCCTGCATCGAAAACAAAGGCTTGCAATTTCTCTTTGAGATTCAGTAAAATATTTCCCCATCGCGGAAAGCGATATTGGGGCATTTCTAGCATGAGGAAGCTTTTTTCTTTGGTGGCGATAAAGGCATTCATGACCATGGCTACAGCCAAAGCACCTATAACACCTAGGGCATACATAATAAACAATACCATTCCCTGCATGCCTATGAATCCGAATACATAGGTATTTGGAATAACCAAATAAATGAGGAGTACAAAAACCGGGATTCTAGCAGAGCAACTAATGAGTGGTGAAATTAAAATGGTAATGAGTCTTTCTTTCGGATTGCCAATGACGCGGGTAGATAAAATTGCGGGCACAGCGCACGCAGCACTGCTTACCAAGGGCACAACGCTTCTACCGTTCAGTCCGAATGGACGCACCAGTCGGTCCATAATAAACACCACACGGGTCATGTATCCGGTTTCTTCGAGCAAACCAATAAGCAAAAATAAAATTGCAATTTGTGGCACGAAGACTAGCACACCGCCTATACCTGGAATAATACCTTGTGTAACAAGATCAGTGAGAATGCCTTCAGGCATGGTGCTTTGAGCCCATTGACTAAAATTCAAAAACACGCTATCAATCCAATCCATGGGATAGGATGAAATCAAGAACATGAATTGAAAAATGGCAAAAAGCACCACACTAAAAATGAGGTATCCCCAGAAGGGATGAACCAACACGCGATCTACTTTCTCAGAGGTAGATATGATTTTTGAGTTTTGGAAAGAGGGCACTTCGCGCAGCTGCTGAACAATGATTTGCTTTCTTGTCTCTGCATCGCGTCTGGCTTCGCCAATGGTTAATTTGGGTTTCAGTGTTTCTGGTGAAAATGGCTGAACTGTTTTTACATCACACCGACTTATGAAATCTTTCAACTCATTTACACCTTGCCCTGTTCTGCCGTTCAGGTTAAGAAAAGGAATACCGTGAAAAGCGTTGGAAAGCTCATTTGCGTCTAACGGAGCATTTGCACGAAGGTCGTTCATGGTGAGAACGGCAACCACGGGAATTTGCAGATCAACCAGTTGCGTTAGAATAACAAGATTTCGTTCAACGTTCGTGGCGTCAACGGTAACAATGACTAATTCTGGGTAGTCTTCGTGCGAGGTATTGAAAAGAATTTGAGAAACAATTTTCTCTTCTTCGCTGTATGCGTTCAGGCTGTAGGCGCCGGGTAGATCTAGCAATTCAATTTCACGACCGTCTTGCAGATTGAATTTCCCCCAGTGTTTTTCTACGGTTACACCTGGGTAGTTGCCCACTTGTTGATTTAAACCTGTGAGTAGATTAAACAGGGACGTTTTGGCTGTATTGGGGCTACCTACGAGGGCTATCTTTTTGCACATGACTTTTTATACTTCAACTTCGATCTCTATGAGAGCGGCTTCTTCTTCGCGAAGCGAAAGTACGGCACCTCCGGCATCAATTGCAAATGGTCCTCTGAAGGGGGCCCGAAAAACAACACGCACCTCTTTACCGGGGTACAGTCCCATTTCAATAAGCTTTGCTCCAAATTCATGTTGTGCAATGGCTTTAATTTTCGAGCGTTGACCGGGTATACCTTGTGCTAAGTTCATGTACTTACAAATATCGCAAACGCCCCAAAGAGGGCCAATACCACAAAGAAGGTATTTAATAAAGCAGCAATGAAGTTTTGAGAAGCGGAGTGCAGGGCCTATATTTGCGCCGTTATGGGGGTATAGCTCAGCTGGCTAGAGCGCTTGCATGGCATGCAAGAGGTCATCGGTTCGACTCCGATTATCTCCACAAATAAATCCCGGAGTTGACTTCGGGATTTATTTTTTTTTGAAAATCTGTACAGAAATAATTTAGTTTAGGATTTAGATTACAATTCAACTATGCTCTTTGTGAAAAGTCAATTTATAACTCTAATAGTTCCTACTCTATTCTTTTTGAATAGCTGTGAACGCAATGAATCTAGCAATCTATGCTTTCACACAAATGAAATAAAAACAGAACCTATTGAGAATATACAATTAAATCAAAGAAATACAGTGGACTCCAATTTGAATGTACAAATTCCGATTACATTTTCAAGCGGAATCACTGAACATTTCGACAAATCAACACTTGATAGCCTCGAGATTATTTGCCCTGAATTTTTTACTTCCATTATTTATTCACCCGACTATTTATATCATCAAATAGATACCGAAAAAAAAACTCAGTTTTCTTCAAATTTCGGAATTGATCAATATTTCATGTTGTATGCTATTGCAATAAAAAAAAGAAATTGCAATGAGGTAAATTCTCTCAGAGAATCAATTGGTCCAAAAATTTATAGATTCAATAGAATCGCCTCTGAAGTGTGTAGAGGAGGGTCCGGTTTCGCACATGCAATAGTTACGACTGAGGGTTACATTGAATATTATCTCAATCAACACTGTCAGAATAAACTAAAAATCACAAGGAATATCAACGATTCGAAGATTAAAATTAAACAGAGCTTCGAAAAAGTTATTCAAGAAGAAAAAAAGAATATTCATCAGGAAGATCAATATTATTTCGAGAATATCTATGCTAAAAATAAATTGAGGCTCGACAGCATTTTAAATTCCATTCATTCAAATGCAGAAATGTCATTATTTGAAAAACTATACCAATGCTATTTTGACATAGATTAAATCAAAAGAGTACCCACCTAAAACTGAAAATAGATAAACGGCTCAACACTGCTCGACTGGAACTGCAGCAT
>CAYSEX010000069.1:0-9840 GCA_964430305.1 uncultured Chryseobacterium sp. | reverse complement strand
TTTCGATGAAACATTTTGTTTATCAAGGATAGCAAGAACAAGATCTTGTTTTTTGAATTTTTCTAGGTTTGTTATACCCAATGACTCTGCTGTGCTCTTTAACTCGGCCACTTTCATGGCGTTCAACGCAATAATATCTAACATGTAGGAGTGATTTTTTCTTTAGTGAGATGGAAAGACAGAATGTTTTTTCCGCTGCAATTGTACAACAACTTTTGTTTAGTTCGAACCCTTGAGCAAGATTTCTTTAACACTTTTTGCAATATTACTTGCAATTTTTTCTGTAGGAATGTCATTTTCGTCGCCACCAAAGGGGTCTTCAATTTCCTCGGCAATAAGTTCCAAGCTGGCTAGTACATAAAAGATGAATATGGAAAATGGTATCACATATAGCCCAAGAATTGGACTGAACACTGCAGGAAGAGTTAGGATATATGTTAGAATAAACTTCCGCAAAAAAGAACTGTAAGAATAGGGGATTGGAGTATTTTTTATGCGTTCACAGACGCCACAAACTTCAGCGTAATTCCGAATTTCTTGATCCATTAAAAGTAGATCTGTACCCGTAATCATTTCATTTCTTTTCAACTCTATTAATTCGTTGTGAATCTGACTCATGATGAAATTGGGTTGATGCGTGATATGACGTGGTAAACCCAATTCTTCGGGAATTTCATTCGACAAGGCCAATCGAGTTTCTTCTGAATATAAATGGAAGGCAAGGCTTTTGGGGTAATAAGCAATTAAGTTTATCAGTCTTCTACGCTGATTCTCGGCATTTTTGGGAAGTAATGCATTTAATTTCGATGCAAGACTGCGTGAACTATTGACCAAACTCCCCCATGCTTTCCGTCCTTCCCACCAACGGTCATAAGCCGTATTGGTTCGAAAAACAAGAAGCAGCGACATGACAAGTCCCAATATGGAGTGCAAAATATTCAATTTAGTGATGGTATTGTTTGCGTCCATCTTAAGATAATCATGCTCAAGCCAATGAACAGCAAAACAATAAACACCAAGCAATAGAATGAACCAAAAAAGCTTTCTAAATGTGTCTGACTTGTGGAAACTGAATACCAATTTTATCCAATCGGTTGGCTTGTAACTTATCATAATTGATTCAATAATTTATTCCAATTTACCTGGAAAGTGGTTTCCGAATATAGCTCTTGGAAACGATTCGCATTTAAAAGACCAACCTCTTTTCTTAGAGTGTCATTGTTAATGAGTTCAAGCATTTTTGTTGCAAGTTCATTCACATTTTGCGGCTCGAATAGTTGTTCTGGTTGGTTCAATAATTCGGGAGTTGCACCGGAATTAGTACCAATAATGGCCAGGCCATGGGCCATCGCTTCAATGGTAACTGTACCAAACGTCTCTGAGATACTGGGTAAAACGAAAAGATCTATTGATTCGTAAACGGCATGTATATTCTCTTGATAGGGAATGAAAAAAACGCGATCGGCGATTTGATTTTCATTGACAAAAATGCGTAATGTATTTGCATATTCGTCGCCTTCTTGGAAAGTATTGTCGCCAATAAAAACAAGATTCCAATCTGTTTTCTCTGATATAGAAAGAAAAGATTTTAGAAGAGTTAATTGATCTTTTTTGGGGTCAAGTCTGCCAACACATCCAATTCGTTTTTGAGATTGAGGAATATTAAACATTTCAAATAACGTTTGCTTTACAGGTGTGCGTTCTGGGATTTTTGTTTGAAGTGGAATGACATACAATTTCTCTGCAGATACATTTGTATACTTTAAGACTTGGTCTTTCAGGGTATTCGAAGTGCATACCCAAGCATTAATTTGTGAAAATCGAATGCGATGAGGAATGGATTTTTTGGTTCCATTCAATTGCATAGCTTGATAATAAATGACTTTGAATCGAGGGTAGAAAAAATGAGTGATTCCCATGATTGAAATATCTCGTGGGTCTCGAAATATACAATGCGTGATTCTATGAGATTGAAATTGTGTACGAAGTTTCAAAGCATTTGAAAGGTCTGCGTAGCGCATGTTCCTTTTAATAAAAGATATGCGAATGAGATGTTGTTTCGCGAATTTGGAGAACGATGCGTTTTTCAAACCAAAAACAGTAACATCATAACCCATAGATTTGAGCTGTATTGCTAGTTCAATGCTATTTTTTTCAAGGCCGCCCCAACTTTCAGAGCTGCAATAAATGGCAATGTGAAATTCTGAAAAAGGCTTATTCATCGAATACATCTAAAAGCATCAATGCTTCTGTTAATTCACCGGCAGCTTTAAAATCTTTTTTCGATTTGGCCAGTTTCAACCCCATTTGATACGTTTCAATGGCGGCTTCTTGTTTTTTCAGTTGTTCAAGAATTTGACCTAGTCTGTAATACGTGGGTAAATATTCAGGCTGTTTTATACAGAGATTCGATAATATTTTTTGAGCTTCATCAAATTGTTCTAATTTCTCATATTCCAAAGCGGAAGCATAATTAAGAAAAGGATCTTCAGCATGCGTTTCAAGCATTTTCTGTATTTGATGCAATCGTTCAGTGCTCATTTATTCAGAGACTACAGAAGCAGATATTCCACGATCATGCAAAGCCGTGCACATGGCATTCATTTCGTCGAGCTCTCCCGATTTAACTACAGTCTTTCCCGTTGTATGAATGAGCAAAGCGCATTGTTCTGCTTGAATCCAATCATGTTTACAGATGTGCATGAGAGAACGAATGACGTGATCAAATGTATTCACATCATCATTAAATACAAGAAGTTGAAACTTGGTTTCAAGTAATTCAAGCAAGTCTGCTTGTTCTTGTGTTTGGGTCTGAGAAAACAATTGCATGACACAAAAATAGAACTAAATTTTATTTGTTCTTGCATCGAATTTTTAGGTTTATTTTTGACTTATGGACAATTCGAAGATTAGACTATTGATTGTTGAAGATGATTTGCTTGTTCGCACAGCACTAGAAATAATTATCTCTGAATTGGGTCATGAGGTAGTTGGAAGTGTTGATAATGCTGTTGACGCGCTTTTTGAATTCACTTCCAAACGCCCAGACGTGATTATTTGCGACATTGGATTGAAAGATCAAGTGAATGGCATTGAGCTTACACGAAAGATGAACATGTTGAAAAAATGCCCTGTTATTTTTCTGACAGCCTATGACAATGAGGAGATGTTTAATCAGGCCAAAAAGGTTACTCCCTTAGCATTTATTCCCAAGCCCATTGAACGTGCAACTCTAGAAAGAACCATAGAGTTGGCTGCTGCTCACGCCATGGAAGACATTGGATTTGTGGTGAACCCGTTACCTGTTGATGGGTGCTTGTATACGCGTGTTGGGAATAAGTTAAAAAAGATCGCCATTGCAGATATTGAACATGTTGAGGTAGATGGCAAGTATTGTTCGCTTGCTGTAAAAGGAAGACTTATCAATTGTAAAATATCATTGCGTGATATTATAGAAAAATTACCTAAGCAAGAATTCGTTCAAATATCAAGAAGTTCAATTATTAATTTGAATTTCATCATAGACATTGACTTAGCAAATCAATTAGTCCACTTGCCATCTGGTGAAATTTCCATTGGTAGGAATTTCAAAGATGGTTTACTCAGTAGATTAAATCTAATTTAACGGCGTTGTTTAAATAATTCGAACTGACTAGGCACTGACTTTGTAGGCCAATTGTTGTTATTCAATTCAACATCTGCGGTCTCCAAATAGGGATCAAGTGTTACGGTTTTTACAGGTTGGTGAAAACGAAATACTTTACTCACAATGGGCTCATTCATTTTCCATATTTCAGCTGGAATTTTAACATCGCTTTTCGATCCATCAGCAAAAGTGAATTCAAAAATGAGTGGCATTAACAATCCACCTAAATTTTCAACCTGAACTTCATAGAAAAAATTGGGTTCGTTCAAAAGCTTTTGTTCCTCAGGTGTTAGTGACTTTTTGAATTCTTCATACTTCTTCTTCATTTCATCGGTCACCAAATAGGGGTTATCGTCATTGTATTTGTCTCTGGTTGCAGGATCTTGTTCTACCACGGGAACAATTCCAGCAGCCTTGTCGCGCATAATGGAAATATCTGCTGGTTGACCCTCATTTGTTTTTTTCAAAAGAGACATCATCAGTTCGGGGTCTTGTGTGTTCAAGGTGAATTCTTTCACAGATTTCAAAGCCATATCGCAGTGCTCAGTGGTATAAAACCATCCTCTCCAAAACCAATCTAGATCAACAGCACTTGCATCTTCCATGGTTCTGAAAAAATCTTCAGGAGTAGGATGTCTGAATGCCCATCTGCGGCAATATTCTTTAAATGCGTAATCAAACAATTCTCTTCCCATAATGGTTTCACGAAGAATATTCAACCCGGTTGCAGGTTTGCCATAGGCATTGTTTCCGAATTGATAAATGCTTTCAGAATTGGTCATGATGGGCGACATTTTGGTTTTGTCGCCTTTCATGTAATCTACAATATTTCTTGCCGGA
Organism: uncultured Chryseobacterium sp.; assembly: GCA_964430305.1. Lineage (GTDB taxonomy): Bacteria > Bacteroidota > Bacteroidia > Flavobacteriales_D > Sanyastnellaceae > CAIZGX01. The sequence goes on along the minus strand of CAYSEX010000069.1, from coordinate 5,354 downwards.
CCTCTGCGAGCTGGAAATTCTTGGTCCCATTCTTTTTCTGCCAAATACTCACAAAACGTATTCAAGCCCTCATCCATCCACGTCCATTGACGTTCATCGCTATTGATAATCATAGGGAAGAAGTTATGTCCCACCTCATGAATAATGACACTGAGCATTCCGTTCTTGGTGTTTTCACTATATGTGCCATCTTCCTCAGGTCTTCCACCATTGAAACAAATCATGGGGTATTCCATTCCAATCCATTTCGCATGAACGCTAATGGCAACAGGGTAGGGGTAGTCAATGGTATGGGCACTATACGAACGTAGGGTGTGCGCAACCACACGTGTACTGTATTGTTCCCACAATGGATTTCCTTCTTTTGGATAAAAGCTCATTGCCAAAGGTTTTTTGCCATTGATGTCAACCATTTGTGCATCCCAAATGAATTTGCGAGAGGAAGCAAACGCAAAATCACGAACATTTTCCGCTTTGAATTTCCATGTTTTCGTGGTCTTTAATTTGTTTTTTTCGCGTTCAATAGCTTCTGCTTGTGTACATATAATTACAGGAGTATTGCTTGTTTTGGCTTGATTATATCTTTTCAATTGTTCTGCGGTCAGCACATCTTTTGGGTTTTGAATAACACCAGATGCTGCAACAACGTGATCTGAAGGTACTGTTAAGTTTACCTCATAGTTTCCAAAGTCAAGTGTAAATTCACCAGAACCAAGGAATTGCTTGTGTTGCCAACCGCTGTAATCCATGTATGCCGCTAATCTTGGGTAAAACTGAGCTATGGTATACAGGTAGTTTTGGTCTTTTTCGAAATATTCGTAACCACTTCTTCCACCTAAACGCATGCGATCATTGATGTTGTAGTTCCAATGAATTTGAAAGGAATAGGATTGACCAGGTTGAATGGGTTGAGGCAAATCTATGCGCATCATGGTTTGATTTACCACGTAGCTTAATGGTTTATTCGCAGCATCGGCCACCTTGGTCAGCTTGAATCCACCGTCGAACCACGGTTCCAAATCTATGAGGTCATTGGTTTGCATTTGGTTCGTGATTTTCATTTGCTCAATTTGACTTGAGGCGCTGTTCTTAGCCATAATGTTTTGATCAAGCTGAATCCAGAGATATACCAATACATCTGGTGAGTTGTTGTGGTAAGTGATGACTTCTTCTCCGAACAATTTTTGATTTTCATCATCTAAGATTAAATTCATCTTGTAATCAACTTGTTGTTGCCAGTATTCTGCACCTGGCGCTCCGCTTGCGGTTCGGTATGTATTGGGTGAAGCCAATTCGTCTGGTCCCAACTGACGAAATTTATCATTCCAAGCATTTACTTGAGGTTGGGCGAATGCACTGAAGTGCACGAGTGCGAAGGCACAAACAAGAATAATTCGATTCATAGTTTTCAAAAATAATAGAATGCTTGAAAGTCGTCTGCGATTTTTTTGCTTTCCTGAATGATTAACTGTTTATTCTGCCAATGAAGCAACGGAACTATTCCATCTACCGCATTGATAAAAAAGATCTCATCGGCTTCATTGAGATGGGAAATAGTCAGGTTTTCAAGATGGTATTCCTTGTTTTGGGACCGAAGCATATTTTCCAAGGCCGACATGGCGCAGCTTTGGACCCCGCCAGCGTTTTTATTAGGGATAAATAATTTACCATTTGAAATAACAGCAAAGGCATGCCAGCAGGCATCTACGGCAACTCCCTGCTCATTTAAAGCAATTCCTGTATCCCATTTCCTTTTTTTACATTCATTCGCCATGGCTATGTAGTGCAGCGCATTGAGTGTTTTGTACGAAGCAAATGGATTTTTAGAAAACAAAGTGTATTCAAGACATCCGCTGTAATCAAAAGTTTTAGAAGATGTAAATTGAAAGTCACGAATGGTCATTGCATAGCAAACAATACTATGATCATGTGCGAGATAATTTCCCGAGCCTTCCCGAAAAATTTGAATTCGAACTATGGCATGTTGCAATTGATTATAGGAACAGAGATTAGAAAGATTATTTTCTAAATCCTGATAATTGAAAGGCAAAATGAAGTTGAACAACTTGGCTGCCTCATTCATTCGTCTCCAATGAAATTCAAGTAGAGGAGCTTTCAAGTTGTGAATACGCATCGTTTCAAAAAAGCCATCGCCATAACGGAAACCTCGGTTGGTATTGAGATTGAGCGTTATCTCATGCTCATTTACAAGATTACCGTTCCAAATTACTTGCATAGGTTCTGGACATATTGCAGTAAATCGCCATTTTTTTCCATTTGAAATCCTTTCACACCTGCCGATTCTGCGCATTGCACATCTCGATCTCGATCGCCAATCATGAGGCTTTGATTTTTGTCGTATCCATACTTCGCGCAAGCACGTTCAACCCATAATCCATGTGGTTTTCGTGAAATGGAATTGCAAATATCTGGATGGTGAACGCTGTAATAAATATCACGAATTTCAATGTTCATCTTGGCGCATTCACTGCGTAAGAAGGCGTGAATGCGATCTACTTCTTGTTTGCTGTAAAGGCCTTTCGATACACCTGCCTGATTGGTGACAATAACAATTTCGTACCCCAAATCTTGTGCATGTTTCATTGCATCTAATGCAGTTGGAAGAAGTATAAATTCTTCCAAAGCGTATGTATAATCACCGGGGTCATGGTTAATAACACCGTCTCTATCTAAAAATAGGGCCTTCTTCATAATGATTTGTTTTTAAGTGTACGCATGGCAATGAGCAATGCAATTATGCAACACATTCCACCTGCAAAAAAGGCTGCGCCAGGAAATTTGAAAGGAGCAGAGCTCGAGGAGAATACAGAGAATAAACTTGTCATGACCAAAGGACCAATGAAAGAAGTGATGCTAATCAGGGAAGACAAAGTACCCTGCATTTCACCTTGTTCATTCAAAGGAACTTGTTTACTAATAATTGACTGTAAAGCTGGTGTGGCCAATCCACCGAGGCAATAGGGGACAAGAAATAAATACATCATCCAACCGCTAGTTGCAAATGAAAATAGAAAGAGTCCCAACGTAGAGAAAATCATTCCAATTAGAATTGACTTTTTATCTCCTAATTTTTTGCTCGTGTATCGAATAAGACCTCCTTGCACCAAAGAGACCAATACACCAACCGCACCTAGAGAATATCCAATATCATCGGCATTCCATTGAAAAGCAAATTTCCCAAAAAAAGACCATGTGCTTTGTACACTGAATCCGGCCAAATAAAGAAAAAAGAAAGCAATGAATAATCCAATTAAACCGCTGTGTTTAGAGAGATTTTTGAGTGAGGAAAAGGGGTTCGCCCGCTTGAGTTCAAATGGCCTTCTGTTTTCTTTCGGATGTGATTCCGGTAAGATGAAAAAACCGTAAGCAAGGTTCAATAACGAGAGAATGGCAGCTGCAATAAAGGGGTAGTGTGGTTCTAGGTTTCCTAATATTCCCCCAATGACAGGACCCAAGATGAATCCAAGACCAAATGCCGCTCCCATCATTCCAAAATTTTGAGCGCGTTTTTCCGGAGCTGAAATATCTGCAATATAGGCTTGCGCCACACTGAAACTGGCACCCATGATTCCACTTACCGCTCGACCTAAGAAAAGCCAAATCATATTGGGAGCAAAAGCCATGAGCAAGTAATCAAGTCCAAGTCCAAGAAGTGAGAGCAGAATGATAGGCCTTCGTCCGTGCGCATCGCTCAGTGCACCCATAATTGGAGCGAAGAAAAATTGCATAAGGGCATACAATCCAACTAACCATCCACCCCAAACTGCTGCACCGCTTGCATCAGTTCCTGTTAAGTTTTGAATTAAGTTGGGAAGAACGGGTATAATGATTCCAAGACCAATAACATCAACTAGTAACGTAATGAATATAAAAAGCATGCCTGCCGGACGAGTTGATTTCATTCTTGATTTTCGGTTTTTAAACGTGCCGTTTTTAAATAATTCCCTACAAATGCTTTTCCCGTAAAACCGAAATCAGCCACAGCCAAAAAAATCATTTCCTCATCTGAATCATTTTGGCTTTGATGCATACTCCATCTTGGAATAAAAACAATACTTCCCGACTGAACAGGAATTTTTTTATCGTCAACAAGAACATGCCCCTTCCCAGAGAAAAAAACAAATACTGTTTCGTGAGCATGTTTGTGTAATTCATTGTTCTTTCTTGGAGCTACATGCACAACCCGAGGATCCAAAACTTCAAGGGGAAATGGAATTCGATTGACGGAAAAATCAATGTTTAATTTATCATTGACATTTCGGTAGAGTTCTTCATCGAATTTCGTGAAGGCACTTTCTACGAATGTTTGATTTTCATCTTTTGGAGTCAAGGAAATTTTCGCGTTAACATCAGCAAATAAATTCTTTGTTCTTTTGAAACAGATGTGGTTAAAAATTTCTTGAGACAATGCCTTGTTTTCTTCGAAAGGCAAATCAGTATTCATTGCGCCTTGAATCCAAGAAAGTTGGACAATTAATGCTAATTTATTTTCCGGACTTGACTCCAATGAAATACTTGTTTGTCCTTCCCTGTATTGAAGTCTGCATGTTTCAACCAATTGTAATTCAGAATCTGTTAAGTGCCCATTTTGTATGGCTGTTTGAATCGGATTCATCATGCAAGGAAATGAGAGGTTTCAAGATGCAATTCATTCCAGAATTTAGCTCGAAGATCGAGAGCTGTTTCCATTCCTTTTTTCAGATCGAGCATTCTAGTTTCATTGTTTTGAACGAGTTCTTCCGCAATGCGAAGAAGCGTTTTTCCATGCTCATCATCAACCTCTGTATGTAGCGGGAAAAACACGTAGTCTTCTAAAGTAAGTTGGGTATGTTTTTCTATTGATGAGATAATGCTTTTGTAGAAATGTTTAACAATAGATTCAGTGCCAAGTCCAATAGCACCTACAGCCTCTATTTCGGAACAATTCTCTAAATAGTTTAGAAAGTTTGTTCGCCAGGAGTGAACGGCATTTTGCATTTCCCATGAGTAATTTTTACAAATAGTCGACTTGAAACGATCGAAAAGAACAGGATGTGCAACTCCAAGGACCCAATCTAAATCAATATTTAATTCTTGTAAGGCTAGTTGTTCTTCTTCATTCAACTGGCCTGCTTCTTCGCGCAGATTTTCCAGCATATGCTCCCTATGCTGTGGGTCACTTAATTTGACAATAACGGCATTGAGGTATTTTGGAAACCATGCGCTATAGTGTGCATATTGAGAAGCGAAATAGGCAATTGCTTTGTTCGGGTTGATTGGGAATCCGGCAGACAATTGGTCTAAATACGGGTGATTCACTGCCGAATGTTCTTTCGCTCGGAGTTCTAACTCGT
>CAYSEX010000068.1:0-10223 GCA_964430305.1 uncultured Chryseobacterium sp. | reverse complement strand
ATGTTGACTTCTTTGTTTCCTTTTTCAGCTTCTTTAAACATTTGAGCTCCTCCTGCCCCGCAACATAAACCGTTTTTCTTACAACGCTTCATTTCGACCAATTCGGCTTCGAGTTTTTCAATTAACATGCGTGGAGCTTCGTATTCTCCATTTCCTCTTCCCAAATAACACGGGTCATGAAAGGTGATTTTCTTTCCCTTAAATTCACCCCCTTCAATTTTAAGACGTCCTTCGTTTAGCAAAGATTGAATCAATTGTGTATGATGTACCACCTCATAATTACCGCCCAATTGGGGGTATTCATTTTTAAGTGTGTTGAAGCAATGTGGGCAACCGGTTACTATTTTCTGAACTTCATATCCATTAAGCACAGCAATGTTTTGCATGGCCATCATTTGAAATAGAAACTCGTTTCCTGCGCGTTTTGCAGGATCACCAGTACATGATTCTTCAGAGCCTAATATGGCGAAAGAAACATTTGCTTTATTTAAAATTTTTGCAATGGCCTTGGTGATTTTTTTTGCACGGTCATCGAAACTTCCAGCGCAACCAACCCAAAACAAGATTTCAGGTTGCTTTCCTTCAGCGAGGCATTCAGCCATTGTTTTTATTGGGAATTCCATCAGTATTGAGTTTTTATTCGTTGGTCCAATTTCCTCTGTCGTTTGCACTCATGGCCCAAGGTGCACCGTTATTTTCCATGTTGTTGAACATGCTTGTGATACTCTCTGGAGATTTCGATTCTTCCATAATGAGATATCGGCGCAAATCAACAAGAACTTCCATTGGATTGATGTTAATTGGACATGCATTTGTGCATGCATTGCAAGTTGTGCAAGCCCACACTTCTTCTTCGGAAATGTAATTCCCTAAAAGTGATTTTCCGTCATCTTCCCATACCCCGTTGTTCTTCGCCTTGGCATTGCCTATTTCCTCCATGCGATCGCGGATATCCATCATTACTTTTCTAGGACTTAATAATTTTCCAGTTTGATTAGCAGGACACTCGGAAGTACATCTTCCACATTCTGTGCATGAATAGGCGCTTAGTAATTGGTGTTGTGTAAGATCTGCAACATCCTTCACACCGAATCTCCCAACTTCAACGGGTTCAACTTGTGCTGAAGGGTCCATCATGAGCTTCACCTCATTGGTAACTGCAGTCATGTTGTTGATTCTTCCGGGTTCTTCTAATTTGGAGAAATAGGTGGTTGGAAAAGCAAGCAGAATGTGTAAGTGTTTGGAGTAGCTCAAGTAAACGATGAATGCTAAAATGCCCACAATGTGCAACCACCAGGTGAAATGAGAAAGCGTTTCAAGACTTGAAGTAGACAAGGATTGGTAAACGGGTTGAAGCCATTGGCTTACAACGAAATCGGGCGTGTGTCCGCTGGTTCTATGTGCTACAATGCTATCGGCGGCATTCATAACTAGAAATGCCTTCATTAATATAACCTCAGTAATGAGAATGAGATTGGCATCTGTCTTTGGCCATGATTTCATTTCAGCGAGATGAAATCGGCGCAATTTGGCAACATTTCGGCGAGTGAAGAAAACAACACAAGCTACAATTACAAGAGCAGCTAGAATTTCAAAGGCATTAATGAGAAAAGTATAAAAGATTCCCATGCCGGCGAATGCTCTGTGGGTACCCGCAACACCGTCAACAATTATCTCTAGAAGTTCAATGTTGATAATAACGAATCCAGCATATACAACCAAGTGAAGGAGCGCTGCAAAAGGCCTGTCGAACATTTTCTTTTGACCAAAAGCAATGAGTATCATGTTGCGTAAACGTTCTTGCTTCCGGTCTGTAGGTCCATTGGGGCGACCAAGAAGAATATTGCTTTTGACAAACTGGTATCTTTTGTAAATGAAAAAGCCGGCCACGACCAGCAATGCTACGAAAGCGATTTGTGAAACCATTGATGCCATGTTAGTTTTTCTTTTCCTTTTCTTTCAGTAATTCGTCTATGATTTTGCGTAAATCTTCTAATTCAGATTTCGAAAATTTCTCCGAGTCTTTTCGTCCAAACAAAGAGAACCCGACATAATTTTTCGGATGATTGCGCATATCATCTAACAATAAATCTAAACTGTGTGAAGCATGATTTAGTTCATTGTAAAGCGAATCGTTGTTCAATAATTTACCCAAGGAACCTTCTCCATTATTTGCTTTTTGAATGGTGGCTTCAAAGTGTGACATGGCTTGCTCCACCTTGATGACAGTAGCAGCTAATTTCACTTTAGCCAACGTATCACTGAATTGCGAAATGTTATTGACTGCACGGTTAATTTTGTCGTTGTTGTTTTTTAGATTGTTTGAAATGCTCTCTGCATTTGCTAAAATTTCACCAACCTTACCTGAATTTGCGCCAACGAGTTCGTCAAGGTTACGGGTTGTATTTTCAAGATTTGCCAGCGTTTTTTGAAGAGAACCGAACATGCCAGGTAATCCCTCAGCGCCTGAATTTTCCAAGGTGCTTTGCACAACCGTTAGCACGCTGTCAATGTCTGAAAACAGTTTTCCCGTTTTCAGCTTAATGGGTTCAATTTCTTTTTTTAATGTTTCTGTTAAGCCGAGTTCCATTTGACCAAGGAGGGTGTCACCGGATTGAGCAAACGTTGAACTTTCTCCAAAAACAATTTGTATTGCCTTTCCTCCGAATAAGTCAGAGTCGTATATCTTCAATTTGGAATCGCTAGGTATGTTCACTTCGGCATCATTCAACACCAATTCAACTACCAATCTGCCGCTTCCTGATTTTTCAAGTTGTATGTTTTTTACAATTCCAATTTTATATCCGTTGATGATAACGGGTGAAGAAACTTCAAGACCACCAATATCTGTGTAAACCGCGTAATATCGGGTTTGAGAGGAGAACAGGTTAACACCTCGCAAGAAACTGATACCGAAGTACACGAGTGCCAAGACCAAAATGACAATTGCGCCTATGATAACTTCGTTTTTTCCTTTTTTTCCTTTCATTTCTGAGTTTTTTTGATGGCCTCTTCCATGGTTATGCGTTGTCCATTTTCAAACGCCACAATGAATGCTCCGGTGAATCCTTTTTCCCGCAAAATTTTTTGGTTTTGCTTGGCTTCATTCAATTCAGTAGAGCATCCAACTACATACTTGTGTGTTCCGTTGCTAAGGTATTCCTCAAATCTTTTCAAACCACGAAATTCGGCGGAATTTTTTGATAGGGGAACGGCTGAACTTAATACTTGAACTTTAAATACCACTTGATCTGTTGGCTCACTTTTCCAAATGATGCCATCTGCAGATGCTGTCATGGTTTGATTTTGTGGTTGAGGTTCGTCTGTGGTTTGATTTTCTGAGTTTGAATGCAGGCTGTAGTACTTTTTGAAAGCCTTATAGATGGAAAGACTCAAATTTTCTTTTCCCTCTTTACTCTGTAAATAATCTTCCTCAGTTCGATTCGACATGAAGCCCAATTCAATTAAAATACTAGGCATGTTGGTGAATGTAATTACATAATACGGGGCTTGCTTTACACCGCGATCTTTTCTACCAATGGCCTTGAATTCATCTTGCACAAGTTTGGCGAGTGTAATGCTTTTGTCGAGGTATGTGTTTTCTCTTAAGCTGAGAATAATGTATGTATCTGGATTGTTTGGGTCGAAGCCATCATAATCTGAACCTTTATTGTTCTCAAGATAAATGGCGGCATTCTCTTTCATGGCTATGCGCAGGCTCTCTTCTGATTTTGCAAGTCCCATGACGTATGTCTCAGAACCGCTAGGTTCACTATTGGGGTTTGCATTGCAGTGAATGGAGATGAAGAGGTCGGCATTGGCATTATTAGCAATTTGTGTACGTTGTTTTAGCGTAGGAAAAGTATCTCCTTTTCGGGTGTACACCACCTTAACATTCGGAAAATTCTCTTCAATGAGTTGTCCAACGGAAAGGGTGACTTCTAGCGCAATGTCTTTCTCTGAATCTTTGTAGCGACCTGTCCCCATAGTTCCTGGGTCGGTACCGCCATGTCCAGCATCAAGAACAACAATAAAGGTTTTGGCGGCTTCTTTTTTGTAAGCGGTATGCACCAATAGAAAAACTATTCCCATGGCAAGGAATAGAATTTTTTTCGCAATTGGATTTTGTCGTTTACTTTGTAACATCTTTCGTACGATTGAATTCAAAACGCGCACATAACAAAACTATTTCCTTGCCAAAGAGAATTGCATTGCTTTTTCGCTATGTTTTCACGTTAATGTTGTTGATAATGGCCTCAGATTACGTGGCAATTGCCCAGTCTGACTCTCTCATTCAGGAGCCTATAGATACAGCTGATTTCGTTGCCGATGATTTGGTAGATTCGGAAGTCATGTACTTTGGAAAGGATAGCACGCGCATGGATTTAGTCAACAATGCGTTGTATTTGTTTGGTGAGGGATCATATGTGCAGTACGGAAATTTGGAAGTTAAGGCAGCGTATATTCGATTTTCTTTTTCAGATTATACTGCATTTGCAAAAGGCAAACAAGATACGCTAGGAAAATGGATTGGTCGTCCGGTTTTCACGGAAGGAGACCAATCGTTTGAGGAGGATTCTTTGGCTTATCATTTCAAGACAAAGCGAGGTATTAGCTATGGTGTTCGAACCGAGGAGGCCTCTGCTTTTTTGCACTCTGAGGTCTCAAAGAAACAAAGCAATGATTGGCTGCACATTCGCAATGGTAAGTTTACGACTTGCAACAAAGAGAATCCGCATTTTCATTTCCACCTAACGAAAGCCATTGTTATTCCCAATGAGAAAATTGTGAGTGGGCCGTTGTATTTAAAGTTTCGGAAAATTCCAACACCTTTGGGTTTGCCTTTTGGATTTTTTCCGAATAAGAAGGAAAGCACCCATGGCATTCTATTGCCAGGATATGGAAACGGAAGAGAGAAGGGTTTTTTCGTTCAGAATTTAGGTTATTACTTTCCCATTAATGAACACTTGGAAACGAAAATGCTGTTCGATGTATATACAGGCGGTTCGTGGAGTGTGAGGAACATTACCAATTACAAGAAGCGTTACAAGTACAGCGGCAGTTTTAATATTTCAAGAACGGTGAATAAAACGGGTTTGGTGGAATTGCCCAGTTATTTCCAACAGACCACATTCAACATTCGCTGGAATCACTTGCAAGATCCAAAAGCCAGGCCGAATGAGCAATTCAGCGCGAATGTAAACTTGGGAAGTTCTCAGAACTTTCGTAACAATTTGAATGCATCACAACAGGATTTCCTATCCAGTACGTTCAACTCAGCCTTGCAATGGAATAAGTCCTTTCCCGGAAAGCCTTTCACACTAGGTGTTACAGCTAACCACACGCAGAATACGCAAACACGATTGGTGCAAGTGACCCTACCTTCATTAGCGGTGAACATGTCTCGCATAAATCTTTTGAAAAAGTTGATGCCTAAGTCACCCATTGGATTGAATGCTTCATTCAATACGGAGCAACAGTTGAGCGCGTATGAGCAAGAATTTGGGGCATTGACCGCAGCCGAATTATTCAAAAAAGTTTCAAGTGGCGTTCGTTTAAATGGAAGCGCAAGCACCTCATGGAAACTGGGTTCCTTTGTGACAATTAACCCATCTGCTACATTCACAGGATTTGGAACTTGGCGCGTGGTGGCACCTATCAATGATGCACAGTTAGATACATTGAATGGGTTGAAAGTAGCAGGGAATTGGTCTACACAGGTTACGGCAAATAGTCGAATTTACGGAACATATGTTCGCAAAGGGCAACGAGAATTGAAGGCGGTGCGTCATTTGGTGCAGCCTTCTTTTGGGTTTGCATACACACCCTTTCAGAATTTTCAGCAAAGCGGATATTACGGTTCGAACGGTGAATTCATCGGTTACTCGCCCTTCGATGCTGCTCGATTTAAACCCAGCTCTACGGGGCAATCTGCTAACCTCACTTTTGGATTGAATCAGAATGTTGAAGCGAAGATTCGGGATCATTCTTCTGCAAAAGTTGCGTACAAAAAAGTGAAGATTATTGAAAGTTTTAGAACCAACTTTTCCCACAATCTGAATGCGGATAGTCTGAAATGGAGTAATATCAATTTCACGGCATTCACCACAATGAAGTTTTTAAGTTTGAATTATAGTTCAAGTTATAGTTTATACGACCGAGACAGTTTAGGAAAAGAAATTAATCAATATCTAATGCGTAATAATCAAGGATTGATGCGCATGGAAGGGACGAATCTGGCCGTTGGTTTCGTGTTGAGGAGCAAGTCAAAAGCGGGGGCTGAGGCCAATGCGAATAGAAGTGCTTTGTCGCAAGAGGAGCAAGAAATTCTAACCCAGAATGCCAGTAGTTTTATTGATTTCAGCCTGCCTTGGAATGCGACCTTGAATTATAATTTGAGGTTGAATAAACTTTGGAATGCTGCACAACAGAGAGACTCGCTCATTACAACTCAGGCTGTGACTTTAATGGGAGATATTTCGTTTAATCAGAAAGTTGCGTTGAGTGTGAATGGTGGATATGATTTGAATGCCAAGCGCATGACTACAACTACCTTGGGAGTGCATGTTGATTTACACTGTTGGGAGTTAAGTGCGAATATGGTTCCTTTTGGACTGCGTAAATCTTACTTCATTCAAGTGAACATTAAGGCGAGTATGTTGCAAGATCTGAAGTTGCAGAAGCGCGGTAATTTGGGAGATGATAGCTTGTTGTATTAAGATTAAATATTGTTCTCTTAGTCCAAGGTTTTTTTTGCCTAGAAATGATTGTCGTGGCTATTGCTTGGCCTTGGCAATAGAATACGTTAAAAGTATGAAAATCAACAAGAGAATACCGTTTGTAATGATATAGGTAGGCACTGAAAAAGATATGAAACAAAAGATGAGATTGATTGCTAGAAATATGAGAGTGAAAATTGCGGAGAGAACACGAATGTTAGTAGTAGTTCGACTTGATTCAAATCCAACTCCCAATGTGAGTGCAGTTGCAATAGACATCATGACAAAACAGCCAATGCCTAATAGGTTGTTTAAATTATCTTGGCGAAGGCTGAAACAACCATAAGCCACTAGCGCACTCAGAGCAATTGCAATGATAGTAGGAATAAAATTTATTTTCATTTTTCAAATGTTCGGCTCGAAAGGTGGAGGGGTTAATGCTACAAGTTTTAAAACCTCGGGAAGCTTCTCAGCGAATTGCCATTGAAGCATCCCGGGTTTCCAAACATAAGTGTCTTTGAGTATTTTTTTCTCTGTAATGAGCTGAGATAGTTCTTTTTCAGAAAATGGTCCGGCTGGATTGCCGTCGAGAACTGCATAATATAGTGCGGAATGAGAGCTAATCGGAGTTGTCACCCCAGAAGCATTCATATTATTCATTGCCATATTCATGGTATTCACCATTTGCTGGGCAATGGCCATGCTCATTCCGAATTCTAACAAACGGTCTACAGAGAAAAAACTATCATCGTTCATGGTTTGTTTATTTACAGATGTAAGACGCAAGTGTTTTTTGAAGACCAACTACGTCGATTCCTTTTTTAAGTTCTTTCTTTAAAGAGGTTGGAGATCCCGAAACCCAAATTTCGATTTCACAATCTGAATCAAATGATCCCGCAGTTTCCACTAAAAAGTGTGTAATTGATTTGTAGGGAACAGAATGATACTCTTTTTTAGAGCCGGTCATACCCTGAACATCTTGCATGATGAGTCTCTTGTTCGTGAATACCCATTTGTCACGAAAAATCTTAAATGCAGATTCAATGTTTTCTCCATCGAACAACACACTAGCAAACTCGGATTGCAATTCAGCTGGGCTCAATTCAGTTGCGTTTCCCATAAGGTTTGATAAAAAACTCATAATATTTTTTTTTTAATTTTTCCTACTCATATGGCTTTTCGGATTCCGCCTTTGACATTACTTCTTAGGGCATTGGTGGTGGGGGAGGTGGCATTGAACCAAATAAGCTCGAGAGCTCACTAATGCTTCCTGCTGTTTCCCAGCCAGCCATACCTTGCTTCCAAACGTGTGTTGAAGCAGTGAGTTGTCCATTTTGAACCATTTGTTGTAACTGTTGCATATTGAACGGACCGGTGGTCTGACCATTTACTGCAACGTTGTATTGTATCTGAGGAGGAGGAGGTGGCACGTTTTGTTGGTTCTGCATTTGTTGGCCCATGTTATTCATCATGCCGGCCATTTGAGTCCCCATTGCTCCACCCATCATCATACCGGTCATCATACCTGCAGGATTCATAGCACCACCGCCTCCAACTGCTCCCATATTACCTAGGCTTTCTGCTGCAGTTTTTAGTACATCTGTCTGTTGGTTTAAACCATGTGTGCCGATGAAATTAGTTTCAGTCTGTAATTTTTGAGCGCGTTGTGCTTCTTCACGCTGAATGCGAAGTGTTTCCTCCATATTCACAGCATTGATATTCTGCATGTCTTGAAGGTTCTTTATGTTCACATCAGTTTGGGCTACGTGTGTTTTCTCTTGTTGATCACGAGTGACATTCAGGAGTTTTTTATAACCTTCACTTTCCTGATCCATTTCTAACGTATCAATATCAAATCGTTTCAGGTTTACGCCGAAATCTTCAGAGAAAATATCTTTAAGTTTAGACTTGAGTGTTTCGTTAATGAAATCGAGATTTTCTTCGATTTGAATAAGGTTTAATGGGTTGGTTCTATTTATGTTCATTACCCCTGACTTAACACTACTTGTTACGGCAGATTTTATCAAGTTTTTGAAGTCATCGAGTTCGAAATTGATAAGTCTGGTGTTCTTGATAAACAGTTTGTAATCGGTAATGTTGAAGATAATTTGTCCTCGCACCGCCATTGGCACAGGAAAGTCAGGTAATCGACTATCAGTAATGTTGAAGTAAGGGATACCAAATTTAATTGGAACGTTTCCAGCTAGATTAATAAAATATATTTCAGCTTGAAATGGTGAAGCTCCACCGAAAGCAGTTCCTACAATGCCTGTTAAGATTGGAAAATTCGCTGTTTTTATTGTTTGATCATAGGGGCCAACTATGAAATCTTGCATAGTCCCATCTTTCTGTTGATACACAAATACAGCCAATTCACCTTCTTTGACTCTCAAATTGCTACCATATCGAATTGCATTTTCTTTTTTAGTGGAATTAGCATCTCCCGATGGACGCCATTTCCAAACTAAATATTCTTGTTCATCGCAGCGAATGACATCCATCATTCCGCCTTCAGATTTATTTCCAAAAAGTCCCATTTGTGTTATTTAATAAGTTTATTTTATTCCTAATTCACTAGCATATTGCATGATTTCTTCCAGTGCTTTTTTATCTTCTTTCATTGAAAATTTTGCTTTCATTATGATCTGCTCACATTTGGTTCTCCAAACGGGTACAAAATCATTATGAGCTTTATTTTCAGGACTGTTTTTCGTTAGAAAATTGCCAATTTGTTTGGATTTGGGAATGGCAAGCGATAAAAATTCAAGTATGTCATTTTTCGTAGTTGGAATTGGAAAGTTTGAAATGATCTCCATTTTCTTTTTATCTACCTTACCAGGTCCTGTTAAACTCGAAAACTGTTTGGCATAAAGCCCTCCCATTGCTTTCAAAGGATTGGTTGTGTTTGAATCTTCTTTTCTCATGTCTTCTGCTTCGTTCAACATTTTAAATAATTTATCAATTGAAGCATTTGCTTCAATGTTGCTAAATTCATGACCACAATCAGAACATTTCGTTTGAAAAGATTGAATCATTGCACCACAAGCGGGACATTTTTTTACATCGCCAAATTTATCTGATTTGGGAGCGGCATTTGGAACTTGATTGGACTCAGCGTTTTGTGATTTTTGTTTTTCATAAAGTCGTGCATCCAAAACCATTTCAAACTCATCTAGATCAATACCGGCAGCTTCAGCTTTTTTGAATAGGATTTGTTTTTCCTTTTCCGTTAATTCACCATCTGTGAGTGCAAGGTTTATCAGATTTTCAATTTGTTCGTTGTACATAGGGCATTGTATTTTTTATGAGCAGTAAATGAAAAAAAAGGTCAGAAAAAAATGACCTGATTTTACATTTCAAGTTGTACGAAGTTAAATGAAAATTTGAGAGAGGTGTGAATTTTTTGTATTCTACCAAAGGAATGAAAATGTATCAATTTAATTGAATCCCAAATATTTCTCCCTCATCACATTACAATGATGAATGCAATGCCCAACGATCATG
>CAYSEX010000067.1:0-10976 GCA_964430305.1 uncultured Chryseobacterium sp. | reverse complement strand
ACTTATGACCGATACATGGTTCGAATGGCTGAAATGTGGGAGAGCTTGAGCATCATTAAACAAGCCATTGCCAATATGCCCGATGGACCTGTACATGCTGATTTACCTGAATTCTTCTTCCCTGCAAAAGAAGAGGTTTACAGCAACATGGAAGCTCTCATTTATCACTTCAAAATTGTTATGGGCGAAACAGATATTCCAATTGGGGAAGTGTACCATGCAGTAGAAGGTGGAAATGGCGAATTGGGATTTTATTTGGTGTCTGACGGAGGGCGTACACCCTACCGCTTGCACTTCCGAAGACCATGCTTTATATATTACCAAGCCTATACGGATATGATTAAGAACGGCATGTTAAGCGATGCCATTTTAACCATGTCAAGTATGAATGTAATTGCGGGAGAGCTCGACGCTTAAACGCACAACACGAATAATATGTCTGAACACGTTGTTTTAGAATTTAGTCAAGAGACGACCGAGGTAGCAAAAAACATTGTTGCCCGCTACCCTGAAGGGAAGCACAAATCTGCACTCATTCCTCTTCTTCACTTAGCGCAAGCAGAATTTGACGGATGGTTGAGCGTACCTGCAATGGATTGTGTAGCGCGCTTTTTGAACATTCAACCTATTGAAGTTTATGAAGTAGCCTCTTTCTACTCCATGTTTAATCTTAAGCCTGTTGGAAAATGCCTGTTGGAGGTATGCAGAACCAGCTCATGTTGGCTAAGTGGAGCGGAAGATGTTGTTCGTCATATAGAAAAGAAACTGGGAATCAAAGACGGACAAACCACAGCAGACGGTATGTTCACATTAAAAACAGTTGAGTGCCTTGGATCTTGTGGCACCGCTCCTATGTTGCAATGCGGCGGAGACTATTATGAAAACCTTACGTTAGAAAAAGTAGATACCCTGTTAGATAAATTAAAATCAGACGGAAGTCGACGCGTATACACCCAAGATAACCCGGTAAATATTGACTAATTATGGGAAAGAAATTATTACTTGCGAATGATCATATTGAGGGTATTAATACATACGCTGTTTACCGTCAAAACGGAGGGTACGCCTCGGTGGAAAAGGCCTTGAAATCAATGACTCCCGATCAAATTGTTGAGGAGGTAAAAACTTCAGGATTAAGAGGACGTGGAGGAGCTGGATTTCCTACGGGAATGAAATGGAGTTTCTTGGCCAAGCCAGAAGGTGTTCCGCGTTACTTGGTATGCAATGCCGACGAATCTGAACCTGGTACATTTAAAGATAGATACCTCATGGAGCGCATACCTCACCTATTGGTTGAAGGTATGATCACCGCGAGTTATGCACTTGGAGCGAACACTTCTTACATCTACATTCGGGGAGAGTATTTTTATGTGGCTCGCATTTTAGAACAAGCCATAGCCGAAGCATATGCGGCTGGTTGGTTAGGTAAAAACATTCTTGGAACAGACTACTCGCTTGATCTGTATGTTCAGATTGGTGCAGGTGCATACATTTGTGGAGAAGAAACAGCATTGTTAGAATCCTTAGAAGGAAAGCGCGGGAACCCACGAATTAAACCTCCTTTCCCTGCCGTGGCTGGATTGTATAGCTGCCCAACAGTAGTGAATAATGTGGAATCTATTGCTGCTGTGGTTCCCATTGTGAATCAAGGTGGAGCAGCATATGCAGCCCTTGGTATTGGAAACAGCAAAGGAACGAAACTAATCTCTGCTTCAGGACACATCAACAAACCAGGTGTTTATGAAATTGAACTGGGACTTCCAGTTGAAGAATTCATTTATTCTGAAGAATACTGTGGCGGAATTCGCAACGGAAAAAATTTAAAAGCGGTTGTAGCTGGAGGATCTTCAGTACCCATTCTTCCCGCAGAATTAATTTTAAAAACGGCTGCAGGTGAACCACGACTCATGAGCTATGAGAGCCTTGCAGACGGAGGTTTCCAAACCGGAACCATGCTAGGATCAGGAGGTTTCATTGTGATGGATGAAGACACCAGTATTGTAAAAAATCTATACACCTTCTCGCGTTTTTATCACCATGAAAGTTGCGGACAATGCAGCCCGTGCAGAGAAGGTACAGGTTGGTTAGAAAAAGTATTACATAAGATTTTGCACGGACACGGCACACTTGAGGATATTGATTTGCTGTGGGACATTCAAACCAAGATTGAAGGCAAAACCATTTGCCCACTTGGAGAAGCCGCGTCATGGCCGGTAGCAGCTGCTATTCGTCACTTCAGAAAAGAGTTCGAAGATTTCATTAAAAATGGAGAACACGTAAATGATGTAAAGCATTACTATCGCTTAAACAATTTACCTGTTCCAACAAACTAAAGAAAACGCTATGCCTAAAGTTACCATAGACGGAATTGAAATTGAAGTACCCAACGGTACAACCATTTTGGAAGCAGCACGCATGATTGGTGGCGATATTGTACCGCCAACCATGTGTTATTATTCCAAATTGAAAACAAGTGGAGGATACTGCAGAACATGCTTGGTGAAAGTATCAAAAGGTTCTGAAAAAGATCCGCGACCAATGCCAAAACCAGTAGCATCATGCCGCACATCGGTTATGGACGGAATGGAAGTGCAAAACATTACTTCGCCTGAAATTTTAGAGGCTCGCGCTGGTGTAGTTGAAATGCTTTTACTAAATCACCCGCTAGACTGTCCGGTATGCGACCAAGCAGGTGAATGTCATTTGCAAGATTTAGCTTACGAGCATGGTAAAGCAGAGACACGTTATGAATTTCCACGTCGTGAGTTTGAGAAAAGAGATATTGGAGATAAGATTCAGCTGCACATGACGCGTTGTATTCTCTGCTACCGATGTGTAAAAACGGCCGATCAAGTTACAGACGGACGTGTTCACGGCGTTTGTAACAGAGGGGAAGTTGCTGAAATTTCAACCTACATTGAAAATGCCATTGACAATGACTTTTCAGGAAATGTAATTGACGTTTGTCCGGTAGGCGCATTAACAGACAAAACCTTCCGCTTCAATAGTCGTGTTTGGTTTACGAAACCCGTTGATGCACACCGCGATTGTCCAACTTGCAGCGGTAAAGTTCGCCTGTGGTATAAAGGTGATGAAGTAGCGCGTGTAACTGCAAGAAAAGATAAATGGGGCGAGGTTGAAGAATGGATTTGTAACAGCTGCAGATTCGATCATAAAAAAACATCGGATTGGGTAATTGAAGGACCAAGTAAAATTGACCGACACTCAGTAATATCCGCAAATCATTATCAAAGTTTGAAAGCGTTGAAATCTACCATTGATCGTCAGCGTGGCGCTTTACCTCACGGAGAAAAAACCGCACTTGGTGATGGTGCATTGAATCCCAACAACGAAGAAAAATAAGAAGTCATGGAAGGTATGTTAATGTATAAAATAATTCTCGCAGTCATTGTGTTCGCTGTTACCTTGGGTGCAGCCGCATACATGACCTGGGGAGAAAGAAAGCTAGCTTCTTGGTTTCAAGATCGCATTGGTCCAAACCGAGCAGGCCCTTTGGGATTGCTTCAGCCCATAGCTGACGGATTAAAAATGATCTTCAAAGAAGAAATGATTCCCACGCATTCGAATAAATGGCTCTTCATTCTGGGGCCGTCATTTTTCATGCTCACTGCCTGTCTAACAGGTGCAGTCATTCCATGGGGAAGTGGTTTCGAATCCGATGGCATTGTTTATCCCATGCAAATTGCAGACATTAACATAGGTCTTCTTTATTTACTTGGTGTGGTGTCCATTGGTGTTTATGGTATTATGATAGGCGGCTGGTCATCGAACAACAAATTCGCATTGCTGGGTGCCCTTCGTGCTTCTTCTCAAATGATTTCTTATGAAGTTGCAATGGGTCTTGCTTTGATTGCTTTGGTTATGATGACAGGCACACTGAGTCTTGGAGAAATTGCACAGCAACAAGATGCTGGTTATGCCAATGTGGTATATCAACCTCTTGGGTTCTTAATTTTTATCATTTGTGCATTTGCTGAAACCAACCGTGCTCCATTTGATTTACCTGAATCGGAGTCAGAGTTGGTGGGTGGGTATCATACAGAATACAGCTCAATGAAACTCGGCTTCTTCTTGTTTGCTGAGTACATTAATATGTTTATCTCCTCTGCTGTAATGGCAACGCTATACTTTGGCGGATACAATTTTCCATTCCAACATGAATTGGGATTGGAAGGAAATACACTTGTTATTTTACAAACCTCAGCTCTCTTTATAAAAATTCTCATCTTCATTTTTGTATTCATGTGGATTCGCTGGACCCTTCCGCGATTTAGATACGATCAGTTGATGAATTTAGGTTGGAAGGTATTACTTCCCCTAGCCATTGCAAACATTTTCATAACCGGATTGGTGATGTTCTTCACCGGAAAACTTTCCTAGTCTATGCTGAATTTAACGAATAGATCAAAAGTGGTGGTTCCAACGGAATTAACTCTCATGGAGCGCTTGTATCTCCCTGCCATTCTGAAGGGAATGTTCATCACATTAAGTCACTTGTTTAAGCGTAAAGCAACAGTGAAATACCCGGAACAACAGCGTCCTATTGCCTCTGTATACCGTGGACAACATGTACTAAAAAGAGACGATGCAGGTGCTGAACGCTGCACGGCTTGCGGTCTATGTGCGGTTGCATGTCCGGCAGAAGCCATAACCATGGAAGCTGCAGAAAGAAAAAAAGGTGAAGAGAATTTGTATCGCGAAGAAAAATATGCGGCCACATATGAAATCAACATGCTGCGCTGCATTTTCTGTGGACTGTGTGAAGAAGCCTGTCCGAAAGAAGCTATTTTCTTAACAGATCGAATTGTTCCAAGTTCATTCACACGTGGTGAAGAAGTTTTTGGAAAAGATAAATTGGTTGAAAGTCTGCAAGATCGTGTAGATGTGTCGAAACGTCAAACGCAAGAAGTGTTGGCTTTCAAACAAAATAAAAAACACAAACACAACCAAACCATTCAAGATAAATTAATTCGATGAGCCTAACCGAAATTGCCTTTTACGTTTTATCCTTCCTGGCCATTTTCAGCGGCTTGGCGGTGCTATTCTCCAAAAATCCAGTACACAGTGTCTTGTACTTGATTGTAACTTTTTTCAGTATTGCAGGACATTATTTTTTAATGAACGCTCAATTCCTCGCTGCTGTTCACATCATCGTATACGCGGGAGCCATTATGGTCCTCTTCCTCTATGTTATCATGATGTTGAATCTGAATTCCATTCAAGAAGATAAAGTTGCAACATGGTTTAAGATGGCCGCTGTAGGTGCTGCCGGAATTTTCATGCTCGTTGTTGTTTCATTAATTGCCAAAACAGACGCGCTTCAAGCGAGCACACCAATGGCAGAAAATGCCGGACTCATTGAAAACCTTGGAAAGGTATTATACCAAGACTTTCTACTTCCATTTGAACTTGCATCCGTACTGTTTCTTGCCGCCATGGTAGGAGCTGTCTACTTATCTAAAAAAGAACTAGCCAACTAATTGAACATGGAAATTTTACCAAACATAACCATTAACCACTACCTCTGGCTAAGCATTACGCTTTTTGCTATGGGTATTTTAGGCGTACTCATTCGCAGAAACGCCATTCTCATGTTCATGAGTATTGAATTAATGTTGAATGCTGTAAACCTAGCTCTCGTAGCATTCTCAAAAATGCATGGAGATACCGATGGACAAGTATTTGTCTTTTTCATAATGGTAGTTGCAGCAGCGGAAGTAGCTGTGGGATTAGCCATACTTATGATGCTTTATAGAAACTTGCATACCACCGATACGGATGCACTAAACCAATTGAAGGGATAGTCATGGAAAAATTTGTTACACTCGTCCCCCTCTTCCCATTGCTTGGATTTTTAATTCAAGTATTCTTTGGAAAAAAATTATCAAAGACGGCCACTACCATTATTGGATCAGGTGTTGTTTTCGCGTCATTCATTGTATCTGTTCTTGTATTCATATCACAAGGACAAGCAACGGACGGCACCGTAGTTCATGTATTCAATTGGATATCTGCCGGGTCACTTGATATCAACATGGCGTTTTATGTTGATCATTTGTCAAGTACTTACTTGCTTTTCGTCACTGGTATTGGATTTCTGATTCACCTGTACTCCAGTGGATATATGCATGAAGATGAAGGATTCAATCGCTTCTTTGCCTACTTGAATTTATTCGTTTTCTTTATGCTCATCTTGGTATTAGGAGACAGCTTAGTTACCTTATTCGTTGGGTGGGAAGGCGTAGGTGTGTGCTCTTTCATGTTAATCGGATTCTGGTATAAAGAACACGCGAATAACAATGCTGCGAAAAAGGCCTTCGTAATAAACAGAATTGGAGACTTAGGTCTCATCATTGGAATGATTCTGCTTTTTGTTCATACTGGGTCATTAAACTATTCCGATTTATTAGGTGGTGGCTTCGCGAAGTTGTCAAATAGTATGACCTCATTGATTGCCATCTTTTTGTTTATTGGAGCCATGGGAAAAAGTGCGCAGTTTCCTTTACATACCTGGTTACCTGATGCAATGGCAGGTCCTACGCCCGTTTCAGCATTGATACATGCGGCTACAATGGTAACTGCCGGAATCTATTTGGTTGCAAGAAACGGAGAGTTATTTATTCATTCAGAATATGCGGGTCATTTTGTTACCGTAGTTGGTATCATCACGGCATTGCTCGGAGCTACCATTGCCTTGACTCAAAATGACATTAAAAAAGTTTTGGCTTACTCTACAGTTTCTCAATTGGGATTCATGTTTGTTGCTCTAGGAATGGGTGCGCATACCACAGCCGTTTTCCATGTAATTACACACGCTTTCTTCAAAGCATTGTTGTTCCTAGGTTCTGGTTCTGTCATACATGGTATGGGCGGAGAGCAAGACATTCGACGCATGGGTGGATTAAAGAAATACATGCCAACAACTGAAAAAACGTTCCTGATTGGAACGCTTGCTATTGCAGGTATTTTCCCGTTTGCAGGTTTTTTCTCGAAAGATCAAATTTTGGCTCATGCCTTCGAACATAACAAAATAATCTTCGCATTACTTGTATTCGCAGCTGCATGCACGGCCTTCTATATGTTCCGTTTATATTTCCTAACCTTCCATGGTAAATTCCGCGGCACACACGAACAAGAACATCATTTGCATGAATCACCCTCTTCTATGACCATTCCGTTGTGGATCTTGGCAATTTTATCTATCGTTGGTGGATTCATGGGAATACCGCATGCCATTGGACATAGTTTCCACTTACCACATGCATTAGATAACTGGCTCTCTAACCATAACATTGGAGACCCCGTAATTGCAGCCGTATCTGAATTAAACGTAGCAATGGAAATAGTTCTTGGCTTAGGAACAATGTTGATTAGTATTCTCATGATTGCTTGGGCACACAACATATACGTTAAAAAGAACATTCCTGTTTTAGAAGACCACGAAATAAAAGATGGAATGCATGTTCTTCTGTATAAAAAATACAAGTTCGATGAGTTGTATGATTCTATCATCCGAAAACCAATCGATGCCCTCGGCCAAATTTTCAAAGTAGCATTTGAAAACGCAATTATCGATGGACTCGTTGAAGGAATGGGCTCATTGAGCACTTGGGTTGGTAAAGGAGCTCAACTCCTTCACTCAGGAAGAATTGCATACTACCTACTCACTTTCATTGTTGGTTTATTGGCCCTTATTAGTTTAATGTTCTAAGAAAAATAAAGACATGTTTACGCTTTTACTTATCATACTACCAGTCGCTGCCGCATTAGCTGCATGGCTCATGCCTCAGCAATCAAAACAATTAACAGCCGCTGGATCATTAGGGGCATTTATTGTTGCTGTAGCTGCAGCAATTTCACTTTCATACGGTCAAACTGAAGCTTTGCATTTCGACAGCGGAATTATTCGTGGTTTAGGAATGCACTTTGCGCTGAGCATCAATGCAAACAGTATTCTACTATTACTTCTTACTACCGGTATTTCTGTTTTAGTAACACTAATTCCAAATTGGGAAAATCGATACAACGGAGCTTATCCATTGATCTCTCTCATGGCTGCAGCCATGACAGGTGCTTTTCTTGCAAGTGACCTCATGTTGTTTTATATCTGTTACGAAGTAGCACTCATACCTATCTATTTCTTCATTTTGTATTGGAGCAATGCTGAAAATAAAAATGCTATTGTATTGAAGTTCTTTGTTTACACACTGTTTGGATCACTCTTCATGCTTTTGGCATTGCTTTACATTCGTCAATTCGCTGTAAGCTTTATGATGAGTGATATGATTGCTGCAGGAAAAGCACTTAGCACACCTGAACAAACCTATCTCTTCCTTGCCTTTTTCATTGCTTTTGGTGTTAAAATTCCAATTTTCCCTTTTCACACATGGCAACCTAGCACCTATAGTTCAGCTCCCATTGCGGGTACCATGCTACTTGCTGGAGTTATGCTAAAAATGGCTACCTACGGACTCTTGGTATTCACAGTACCCATGCTTGGAGCGGGAATTTCAAATGCAGATTGGGTGCTATGGATTTGTGTTATCAGTATTCTTTATAGTTCCATTTTGGCTATTTCCCAAACCCGATTTAAATTGCTAATAGCTTATTCATCCATTGCGCACGTAGGCATGATAGCGTTAGGAGTGCTATCACAAAGTGCAGTTGCTCAAGAAGGAGCGTTGATTGAAATGGTCTCTCACGGCATTTTGGCAGTAGGACTATTTTTTGTAGCAGATATGTTAGAGAGACGATATGGTCATGACGATATGACAAAAATGGGAGGTATACGTGAACACCATAGTTTGTTTTCATTCTTATTTTTTGTTGTTGTCATGGGCTCCGTTGCCCTTCCATTGACAAGCGGTTTCGTAGGTGAGTTTCTGCTCTTACAAGGCATTGGCTCACATTCTATAGGCATGGCCTTATTGGCGGGTTTCACGGTAGTTCTTGGCGCAGTGTATATGTTGCGATCATTCCAACAGGTAATGCTTGGAACCACGCCCCAATCTGCTCCATTCACCGAATTACAAACTGCAGAAAAGTGGATTTTAATTGTTATTGTTAGTCTGGTTATACTTGTTGGAGTATACCCAAATGTTTTGATGGATATTGTTCATAAAGCCCAACACTTAAGTATTAAATAAAATGAAAGAATTATTAATTACCGCGTTATTAGGAATTGGAGTTCTAGCCTTCGATATATTCAATCTTCGTAAGCTTGTACTTCCGCTCATTTTGTTGGCTTTAGTAGCATTGGTCGGATGTATTGTTTGGGATTGGAATACAACAGAAACACCTTTCAATCAAATGATGCTCATCTACGAAAAAGGTAGTTTTGCTGCCCTTGGTGTATTTTCAATTGTGCTATTCTTTTGGTTCATACTTTCCTCCAGCTATTTCAAATTGCATTCGGGAAAAACAGATTTATATGCTCTAGTAGTTTTCAGTTTTTGTGGTGCAGGTTTGATGGCCGCTTTTGGAAATTTGGCAATGCTTTTTTTAGGTGTAGAAATTCTATCTATTCCAGTCTATGTTTTGGCTGCTAGCAATAAAACCGATTTAAAATCAAATGAAAGTGGATTCAAATATTTCATAATGGGGTCCGTTGCTTCTGCTATTTTACTTTTCGGAATTGCTTTTATTTACGGGGCTACCGGTTCATTTGATCTTGCAACAATTGCTTCATTTTACCAAGGAGCAGAACCTGTACTTCTTTTTAATTTGGGCTCACTTTTCATCTTCATTGGATTTCTATTTAAGATTTCCGCAGCACCCTTTCACATATGGACTCCAGATGTGTATCAAGGAGCTCCAACTTGGGTAACCGCATACATGTCAACCATTGTAAAAGGAGCTGCAGTTGTTGCATTATTCAAATTATTTGAAGGCCCATTCGCAGCTTTCACACAAGCGCATCAAAGTACGCTTGTCATTCTTGTGATTGGAACGCTTGTTCTTTCAAATACGGCTGCGCTTTTGCAAAAAGACACCAAGAGAATGCTCGCATATTCAAGCATCTCACATGCCGGTTTCTTACTTGCCATGCTCATTGGAAACGCTTCATTGCAGTTGGTTTTATTCTACATTTTGTCATACAGTGTTGCCTCCCTCATTGCCTTCGGTGTGCTAAAAGAAGTTGAAATTACAGGAGAGGAAGGTATCAAAGGGCTGTACAGAAGAAATCCTGTTCTAGCAATTGCTTTTACCATTTCGCTTCTGAGCATGGCCGGAATACCACCCTTGGGTGGATTCATTGCCAAGTACTTCGTTATTTCTCAAGTGCTCGGTGCAAATCAAATAACATTGGCCATTGTTATGGTTATTACCTCGGCTATTGGGGCGTATTACTACCTGCGCTCTTCTCTTAATGTTTTCGAGAAAATTCCGAATGCAGGTCGTATTGTTTTACCAGGAACAGTGAAACTTACTTACGTTGCTCTAACTTTGGCTTTGATTGGATTGACTGTAGCTGCAGGATATTTGCACCTACTGTAAACATACTGGCGACGTTGGAATAATATTCTCCAACGCATGTTTATTCCATTTATGGAAATAATAAAAACCAAATCGCTTTCATTGATTCAACGTGATCAAATAAATGCACTTTGGAATTCTGAATATCCCGTTAAACTGAGAGATCGTTTTTCAATTTTATTGGAAGGATCTACTTGGCACAACCATTTTTTAATAGAAGATTCGAAACGTTTGATCATTGCTTGGGCAGTGATGTTCGAACAATCACAACAAATTCGTTTTTCCATAATCGTATCGAAAGATCATCAGGGGAAAGGTCTAGGAAAAACCTTACTAGGCCAAATGAAATTAACTCACAACGAATTCTACGGTTGGGTCATTGATCACAACAACGATCTTAAATTGAACGGAGAAAATTATGTTTCTCCGCTTCCATTCTATTTGAAACAAGGATTTGAAATCATCCCCGATCAACGCAT
>CAYSEX010000066.1:0-11091 GCA_964430305.1 uncultured Chryseobacterium sp. | reverse complement strand
ACAAGTTCCATGAATCTTGAGGAAATACTGAAGGGTCGCCCACAGGATAGGTACATGAACCATTATCGCTTGTTGCGGCAGCATCATAGTTACATGCCGTTGGATTTGTACAGCCAGCAATATTGGAACTTGGAGTTATTGTAAAATTGTCAAATTGATACCACGTTGAATTCGTGAATGTTCCACCGTCTATAGAAACTGTAATAAACATATCCGCAGAGGTAGCGGTGAAAGTTAACGAATGTAAAACCCAAGTATCGTATGTGGAATTTGAACTCGTATAAATTGTGGAACCAAAAAGTGAAGGTGAATTACTAACTCCAATGTTAATAGACGCATTTCCTGAAGTTAAAGAGTTTTTATAAGCATAAAAGTTTATCGAGTAACTCTGACCTACAACCAATGGATTTGATAATTGCATAGCGATGGCATCATGCGTTGTGGGACCCTGACACGCTAAACCAATACACCACGATCCAGATTGTGGATTAACGTAACATCCTTGAGTTTGGATGTCAATTTCTCCATTGAAATTCACTGCCTGTCCGAAACATCCAGACATACTTGCGCTGAACTCACTATTTATTAAATTGTAATTACACCCGTTTGAGGTTGTTGTCTCAAAATTACCATTGATAAATTGACCAATAGCAAAATGTGATGAGAGAAATGCTAATGCCAGCAAAAGCAGTTTCTGAAATAAACGTTTTTTCATTCGATTTTGAATAAGGATTGTCGGCAAAAATAGACAATAGAACTCAACAAAATCTACTCTTTTCAGAGTAACTAATAAAAATTAATTTAAGCGTGACTCAGAAATAACTTAAACGACCAAGAAGGAATCATTGCACGCGAACCATTCGCTCAAAAGCAGATAAGCGTAGTTCCAATTGATCAGGTGTTACTTGCATGAGTGCGTCAGGACCAAAGTCCTCACAGGTGAATGACGCTAAAGCCGAGCCATGAACAATGGCTCGCTTCATGTTCTCAAATGAAATGTCGTCTGTTTTGGCCAAATACCCAATAAATCCACCTGCAAAAGAATCCCCAGCACCTGTTGGATCCTTCACCTCATCTAAAAGCATGGCCGGAGCAAAAAAGACTTCGTCACCACCGAACAAAAGGGCACCATGCTCACCTTTTTTTATAATCAACGCCTTCGGACCCAAAGCCAAAATCTGCTTGGCGGCTTTTTTGAGAGATCTTTCACCCGTATACTGTCGGGCCTCTTCATCATTAATGGTAACCACATCTACCATTGTAAAAACACGGTCTAAATCTTCTCGTGCAACATCCATCCAAAAGTTCATGGTATCCAAAACCACCAATTTAGGGCGCTTTGCCATTTGACTTAACACACCAATCTGAACTGCCGGTACCAAATTTCCCAACATCACATAATCAGCATTTTGAAACGATGCCGGAACTTTTGGTTCAAACGATGCCAAAACATTTAAGTCCGTCGCAAGCGTATCGCGCGAATTCATATCCAAATGATACTTACCAGACCAATGAAAAGACTTTTCGCCCTGTTTAATTTCTAAACCCGACCAATCAACCCCTCTATTCTTTAAATCCGCAATAACAGATTCAGGAAAATCATCGCCAACCACACTCACCACCCCACATGATCCATTCAAAAAAGATGCGGCCAAAGAAATGTAGGTAGCCGCGCCACCTATTACCTTTTCTCTTGACTCAAATGGAGTAGCAATGCTATCGAATGCTACTGTACCAACTGTAATTAAATTCATAAGCTATCAAAAAAAAACCGCTCCTGAAGAGCGGTTTGTATTTTTATGCGACTGATTACAGACGCTCAATTCCTTTGTGACGACGCTCATCAGAAGTAGTTAGCTTCTTGCGACCTTTCGCACGACGTGAAGATAAAACTGCACGACCCGCAGCTGTTGACATGCGCTTACGGAAACCGTGTTTGTTTCTGCGCTTGGTATTCGATGGTTGATAAGTACGTTTTGACATATGCTTTGTTTTTTCAAACGGGAGGCAAAGATAGGTAATTTTTTTAGTTTTCCAACTTTTTTACAGAAATTGATAATTCTTCCAACTGAGCTTGGTTAATTTCACTTGGAGCATCAATCATGACATCTCTTCCGCTGTTGTTTTTTGGGAACGCAATGAAGTCTCTAATTCCCTCACTCCCACCGAACAACGAGCATAAACGGTCAAATCCAAATGCCAATCCTCCGTGGGGTGGAGCACCGTATTCAAAGGCATTCAGTAAAAATCCAAATTGTGCTTGCGCCTCTTCTTTACTAAATCCGAGCAAATCGAACATTCGCGCTTGAACATCTCTGTCGTGAATACGTATAGAGCCACCGCCAATTTCAACCCCATTCAAAACGAAGTCATAGGCATTTGCATTGACAGATCCAGGATCTGTTTCTAACAAATGAATTTGATCTGGTTTGGGGGAAGTGAACGGATGGTGCATAGCAAAATACCTTCCCTCTTCCTCATTGAATTCAAGCAAAGGAAAATCCATGACCCACAGCGGAGCGAAAACCGCAGGATTTCTTAACCCAAGTCTTGCACCCATGAGTAACCTCAATTCACTCAATTGTTTCCTTGTAGTATTGGTTCCACCAGATAAAACCAAAACCAAATCACCCGGCTTTGACTCACATCGTTCCGCCCACAATGCTAAAGCTTCAGAATCAAAAAATTTATCTACCGAAGACTTGAATGTTCCATCTTCATTGCAACGCATGTAAATTAACCCCTTCGCTCCAATTTGCGGACGTTTCATCCATTCTGTTAACTCATCCAACTGAGCACGGGTGTATACTGCGCAACCGGGAACATTAATAGCCAATATGGTCTCGGCTGAATCAAACACACCGAATCCTTTTCCTTTTCCAAGATCTGTTAAATCTTTAAAAGTCATACCAAAACGAATGTCTGGTTTATCATTCCCATACAACCGCATGGCTTCAGAATAAAGCATGCGTGGCACTTCGGGAATATCTATTCCTTTCACAGTTTTGAATAAATGACGTATCAATCCTTCAAACGTGTTAAGTATGTCTTCTTGTTCCACAAAGGCCATTTCACAATCTATCTGCGTGAATTCGGGTTGGCGGTCTGCACGAAGATCTTCGTCGCGAAAACAACGCACAATTTGATAATAGCGATCGTAACCGCTAACCATGAGCAATTGTTTAAACGTTTGCGGTGATTGCGGTAATGCATAGAACTGACCTGGATTCATTCTACTCGGCACAACAAAATCTCGCGCACCTTCAGGGGTAGACTTGATTAAGTATGGCGTTTCAATTTCCAAGAATTCCAGGCTATCTAGGTATTTACGCGTTTCAATTCCTAGTTTGTGTCGAAGCATAAGATTTTGCTTCAACGGGTTGCGGCGTAAATCTAAAAAGCGCCATTGCATGCGCAAATCATCACCACCATCTGTTTCATCTTCAATGGTGAAAGGGGGCGTTAATGATTCATTCAAGACGGTGCAAGCGGTAGCTTCTATTTCAATTTCACCGGTTGGGATGTTTGTATTTTTCGAGTAACGTTCAACCACTTTACCTTCCACCTGAACCACAAACTCTCTTCCCCACTTTCGGGCAGTTTCACACAACGCTGCGTTCGAATCCATATTAAATGCCAGTTGTGTAATGCCATACCTATCTCGTAAATCAACAAACGTCATTCCACCTAAATCGCGCGAACGTTGAACCCATCCGGCCAATTTCACTTCCTTACCAACATCTGAAATGCGCAATTCACCGCACGTTACACTTCTGAACATAATTGAAAATTTTAACAAAAATAAGGGAACTTAATCTTTCACAGCGAAGCGATCTATTACCCATTGATTGAAGACCTTCGGATTCTCCATATTCAAGATGTGACCTGCATTTGGAATCATGAAAAATTGCTCGTCGGGAATTTGATAAATCCGCTTCAAGCAGTAAGCACTTTGTTTCGAAATGATTTGATCATTTTCTCCCCATAAAATATAGACCGGCATTGGCCATTCAAACTTGTGACTTTTCAATTGGGATTCATTTCGATCTAAATAATTTAAGAGCTCCATTTTCTCATTTCTGTTTTTCATAAAATGATTTTCTAAAGCAATCTTCAGAATGAAATTCGGCGCGTTTACCGGATTTTGTAATCCCGCTAACGTTTTTAAATCTTTCACGGTAGTCGGATTCAGAAGGGCAAATGCATTGGGAATTCCATGTTTTTGAGCAATGCTATCTGTTGTTGATTTATTGAAACAACCCGATAAACCATCATAACAGACATAAGCTTTAACTTGATCTGCATATTTCTCACAGAATCGTGCACTTACAAGACCTCCATACGAGCTACCAATAACAATGAGGTTGTTTTGCAGCAATGGGTCTTCCATGGAAGAAATGAATCGATGAACCCAATCTGCTTGCATTTCAATTGAAAAATCCGATGCAAATTTGGTTTTTCCATGATAATTCAAATCGGGAGCAACAATGTTAAAGTGTTTGGAAAGCACTGGAATATTCGGTGACCACTGATCTAATCCACCACCGTGGTAACCATGAATAAGCAGTAAGGTTGGTTTTGAAACATCTAAATTCTCTTTACTTGTGCAATAGCCATTTTCGGTACCATCTGACGTAACCTTCGAAAGACCAACTATTCCGCATCTCACCATTTTTCTCTCCACTCGACGTTGCTGCCAGTGATATAAATTGCACGATGAAAATATAGATGTCATGATAATAGAAACGCAGAAAATGAAATTCAGTTTCATGCCGCAAAAGTAATTGAGATAAGATTGTTTTGGTAGGAATTGAATTTGAAGTATTTTCGTTGAGTTGAAAAAACATCATGAGCAAATTAAATTTTCCCTTCACAAAAACAAATGCCTACATTATTTTGGTTGGCGTAGCAATCATAACAATTGGATATATCCTAATGAGTGGTGGGGGCTCTGAAGATCCGAATCAATTCAATCCAGATGAACTTTTCAGTGCGCGCAGAATTACCGTTGCTCCCATTGTAGTTTTAATTGGTTATGCCGTGATTGGTTATGGTATCATGTTTAAATCCAAGAACAACGAAAACTCAAAAGCTTGAGTGTTTTAGAGGCCATTCTCATAGCCATCGTTGAAGGCTTGACAGAGTTCTTACCTGTTTCAAGTACTGGGCATATGATTATTACTCAAGAGCTCTTGGGAATTCAATCCACAGACTTCACCAAAGCATTTTTAGTCAATATCCAACTGGGTGCCATCTTGAGTGTTGTGGTCTTGTATTGGAAAAAATTCTTTCAAAGTTTTCAATTTTATTTCAAGCTTTTTGTGGCATTCATTCCCGCTGCTGTCATGGGGTTTTTATTTTCTGATCAAATAGATGCGGCTCTTGAAAGCCCTATGACTGTTGGAATAACATTATTCATTGGCGGAGTTATTTTCTTGTTCATTGATAAAATGATTCGTGAACGAAGTTTAGAAGAACCGAATTACCGTTCGGCTTTTGTCATTGGCTTGTTTCAATGTATAGCAATGATTCCAGGCGTAAGCAGAAGCGCAGCAACAATTTTAGGCGGAATGACTCAAGGACTGAAAAAAAAATCAGCGGCTGAGTTCTCGTTTTTTTTGGCTGTTCCTACCATGTTTGGAGCTACCGTTTTCAAGATGAAAGATACATTAGAAGCCAATCCTGATTTTTTCAATTCTGAAAATATAAAACTTCTTGGCATTGGCAATTTGGTTGCCTTTGTGGTAGGTATTCTTGCGATTAAGACGTTTGTGAATCTCTTAACAAAATTTGGATTCCGACCATTCGGGTATTACCGCATTGTGTTGGGGGGAATACTCATAATGCTTTTGCTTCTTGGAGTAGAATTAGAGATTGGATAACCAAACGTTTAGCTCTTCTGTTATTTCCTCCCAAAGCCAAGAATTAAATTCATGAACTTTTGTTACACCTAATTCTAAAAGCTGTTCTTTCGTGGAAGACCCAAGACATGACACATGCAGGGCATTAAGATCATTCAAAACACTAGCAGCACGGGCATTTGAAGGAGATGTGAAAACATATGCCGTGGCCTGAGGAAGATGTCTTGGCTCCTCAATTGTCTTATAAAGAATCGCCACTTCCGCTGTGGGACTTAGAAAGGGCTTCATACTTCTGTTCCCATTTTCTGGCGATATCAAAGTAACCGAATAACTATTCGGGAGTTTATTGAATTGTGAAGCGATATTTTTTACTTCCTTACCACTTCCAATAAATTGAAAACGATTTTCCTTTCCCATTGCAGTTCCCTTTCCAAGAGCAGCCCAAGATTTATTACATTTTGGATATGCCCTTTGATACATCTCAACTGCATTAGGAGATGTAAAAAAAACCCATGCTGAATTTATTTTTTCCGGAATATCATGAACCAATTCAAAACGAATAAAGGATTCTCCAATACAAGCAATGCCTTTTTCTTTCAGCAGATGAACTAGTGGTTCATTGCCTTTGATATTTCGAGTTATAAAAACACGTTTCATTCCTCTTTGAGGAGTTTCAAAACATGATGAATGGCATCTGTCTGTGATTCATTTCGAAGACTGTAGTAGATGGTTTCACTCCCGATTGATTTCGCGTAAGAAACATGCACTACATATTCATTAAGGTGTTTCTGCGCATATATGCCAAGAGGTAGTTGGCAGCCACCATTTAATTGAGCCAATACGGATCTTTCTATAAAAACGCAATCTAATGTATCCGTATGGTTTAAGTTTGAAAGCAATTGAATCATTGACTCGTCTTCCGCTCTGCATTGTAGACCCAGTGCACCTTGAGCAGGGGCGGGTACAAATTTTTCTGGTTCACAAACATGAACGTGAAACTCAGACAAGTCCATTTCTAATCGGTCCAAACCAGCCTTAGCCAAGATAATAGCGTCGTATTTCCCATCACGCAATTTTTGAATTCGTGTGGGCACATTGCCTCTTAAATCTTCTAACCTCGCATCGGGTCGGTGAAACTTCAATTGAGTTTTTCTTCGAGCTGAACTGGTTCCCACAATTGCATTGTGTTTAAACTTGAAAATACTACTTTCATCCACAGCTGACTTTAATATCAATATAACATCTTCCGGAGCAGCTCTTTCCGTAACTGCAGCTATAGTGAGACCTAGAGGCTGAGAAGTTTCTAAATCCTTGTGTGAATGAACGGCTACATCAATTTTTTTTTCAAGTAACGCCTCTTCAATTTCTTTCGTGAAAAACCCTTTACCTTCCATTTTCGAAAATCCAATGTTTTGAATTTGATCACCTTTCGTTTCAATGATTTGAATAACACAGGTAAATCCCAGATTTTCAATTTTTCCCTTAATATAATTCGCTTGCCACAAGGCTAAATCACTTCCTCTACTACCTATAACAATTGACTTCACGTGTTAATTTTTAGATATCTCCTCCAAAAGTACATCCTTTGCCATTTTCATGGGCACCGAAATATATTTCTTTTCCATGTACTGAATGATGTCTAGAACCAAGGCTTTCGTCTCTTCATTCAGACCATCAATCTCTTTTTTGAATACCTGTTCAACCGCGGTTTGTTTAATTCCCTTTATGGTCTCAGGAATGGCTCTCATGGCCCTTTCAACATTTCTAGACTGCACCATTTTCTTGAATTCCGTCTTATTGCGATCAACTATACGAATTCCATCTTCCATGGATTCTTCTCTGAATGCAATATTTTCATGAATTGATTTTTGAATGGAAACCATATCTACAAAATCAATGTTTGACATGTTTAAAATATCTGGATGCACGTTATTTGGAAGTGCTAAATCTATTACCATTTTCTTGGAAGAGTTGTCGTCTATCAACATTTCCAAGTGTTCTTTTTGAATGATATATTCTTGTGATGCTGTGCAAACAACAACTACATCTGCAGAAGGTATTTGAGCAGTGAGGTCAGAAAGTGTTGAAGCTGTTCCTGCCGCCAGACGCGCCACTTGTTCGGCGTTTTCCAATGACCTATTCACTACATGAACATTGGAGTAATTGTTCTCGCCGAGAAATTTTACAAAATTCCGAATGATTTGACCCGCACCTATGCACAGAATTCTCGATTGATGAGGAAATTGTTTTTTTCTGAATTCGTTCCAAGCGATAGAAACAATTGACACCGGTTTTTTTGAGAGATTTGTTTCTGTGTAAACTTCTTTTCCAACCCGAATTGCCGCTTGAATTAAAAGACGCAAATCATCACCCGTTACTTTCAAGTTCTCACAAACTTCATACGCTTTTCTCAATTGGGTAATGATTTCTTGTTCTCCCACAATCATTGAATCTAAACCAGAAGCCACTCGAAATAAGTGTTCTACCGTTTCTTCGTCATTAAAACGAAGTACCTTTCCCGCTATACCACGTAACACTTCATCTGGCACATTGGGTTGAACGCATTTCAAAAACTCGAATGCGAATCCTGGACATACATAGTGGGGTAAGGTGAAAATAAATTCAATGCGATTGCATGTGCCGAGGTACATGATTTCTTGAATTCCAAAAGACTGCTTTAACTTATTCACTGTTACTTCCAAAGCTGCCTCGGCTATGGAAAATTCACCAATGGTTTCCAAAGGAAAGTGGTGGTGATGAATGGAAATAGCTCTCAAACCCTGCATACAAATGCGAAGATGCTTTCGTAAAAGAGTTTCTATGTCATACTATTGTCATAAAACAATTGTGATATTTCTCATGAAAAAAGGGGTGAATTTCTTCACCCCTTTTCATTTTTTTCAATTGATTTATTGACTAATCATAAAGCGTCTAGTCATTGTTTTATCGCCCGCAGTTACCTCAATAACATACATGCCACTAGACCACGCTGTCACCGCTAGCTGCTTCTGACGAACACTCTCCGAAGTCCATTGACCCTGATAAACCATTTGACCCAACGTATTCATGATGCGAACTGTTGCCATTTCGTCTTCAGAAACCCCACTAAGCACCACATTCAATTCCTCACCATTCGTCGGATTCGGATAAAGGGCAATATCAAAATCATTGGCTATTCCTAACTCAGTGCGCGTATCCTCTGAAGGAGTGCTTGACTCATTGTTCATTATCATTCCAGACTGTCCAATGATACACAAATACTGTACAGGACCCCACTGGTAGTTCGAGCCTGTATACGTAAACACAGGTGCCGTCTGTACCGCATACGTCTTACCGTATTGCAACGCAGCTACTGTTCCCAAGTTCAAATAGTTACTTGCTGCACCTCTATTGATTTCAATAGGTAAACCAATCGTTTGCAACGTTGTTGGATTAACCTCGGTAAATCTCCAACGCCAGTTATTTATTCCACAAACCCAAGGCAACGAAGCCACTACAGAACTCCTGAATCGCGGACCATTTGAGCACTGGTCTGTTGAACGTAATTGAACTGTTGGATCAGCCAAAATCGTAATCGTACAAGGTGCTAAAGCAGGTACCTCCAATACCTCATTCACCCCTGCACCATTGGCAATCGTATATAAATTCGTTACAAGAACACTATACTGACAGCCACTTTGCAAGGTGGGTGTAACGTTTGTCAAACTCAAATAATCTGAACTCTGTGTTCGCGTATAAACATTACCCGCAGCTCCTCCAGTTAATCCTGTCCAGGTATATCTGTACTGCACTCCTGAACCCGCATATGAGGCCTTGAAGATAGAACACATTCCAATTGAACTAGGCCAGTTGCCTCCACCACCAGATCCACTATCACAACCACCTCTTTTCAAATGACGTATACATCCCGAAAATTGATTACCAGCAGCAAGGTTACTGTTGTAGTTTCGAACACCCACACGATATACCTGACCTGCACTTAACCCAACATAGTTCATCACCTCTGTTCCTATCCCGTTCACTGCATTCTCTGTCTCAATTAAGTTACCATTCACATCTTGCAATTCAATCAAAATGTCATTGAAGTAAGAACCAATGAATATGGTCACTCCACTTGACAAAGCAGTGAAAGTATACCACTTATCCTCTCCGGTTACACATGTAGATTGAGCGTACGTACTCGGTGATGCACCTGCAAGGGTACCGTAGAAGTTCGAACAATACGAATAATAGCTCGAAGGAGCACTTACAGCATTACTTGGCTCCTCTCCTGGTGTTGTTGAAGGACAACCCTCGTCTGTAGTTCCATCACAATCGTCATCTATTGAATTACATACTTCTGTCGCTCCTGGATTCACAGCTGAATTGGAATCATTACAATCTGTAGAAGATGACACGTATCCATTGGGTGCTGAACATCCTGTTGTTGATGTTGAACCACCAAAGCCATCGCCATCAGCATCTACATAATAGGTGATTAATACACCCTCGTCTATGTTCGAATCACAATCATCATCTATACCGTTACATAATTCTATGGCACCGGGATAAACGTTGGCATTGGCGTTATTACAATCAGTTGCTGAAGTGGTATAGCCAGCTGGTGTAGTACACGATTGAATTGAAACTGCACTTCCACCACCAAAACCATCACCATCACTATCAGCATAGTAGTTCACAAATGCATTATCTATTGTGCCATCACAATTGTCATCAATGTTATTGCAAATTTCGGTTGCGCCTGGATTAATTGCAGCTGAACCATCAAAACAATCACCGCCAACAGTCACATATCCTGTCGGTTGTGAACAAGCAGTTTGTGTGTTGCCTGAATTTCCATAACCGTCACCATCTGCATCTGCATAGTAAGTGTTGAGTACGCCCTCATCTGTAGATCCATCACAATCGTCATCAACACCATTACATGTTTCAGTAGCACCTGGGTAAATGTTTGCATTCCCGTTGTTACAATCGGTATTGCTGGTTGCGTATGAGGCACCTGGGTTCGCACAAAAAATTTCAGCCGTTCCCGCTCCGAAACCATCGCCATCGCTGTCTACATAATAGTCTGTGAATGGCAATCCTTCATCTATTTGATTATTACAGTTGTCGTCAACGCCGTTGCACAATTCTGTTGCCGTTGGGTTGATTTGAGCATTGGTGTCATTACAATCTGTATTGTTTGTTGCATATCCAACTCCTGGATCTTCACAAAAATCATTAGATACTG
>CAYSEX010000065.1:0-11193 GCA_964430305.1 uncultured Chryseobacterium sp. | reverse complement strand
GAAGCCATCAAAAATTTTTCAGCAAGAGAATCTGAGTTGAGAAAACGCTTTGTAAATATGAATCCAGAAATTCTAGATCACTATTTCAATCAAGGCAAAGGGGTTATTATTTGTGGCGGGCATTATGCCAATTGGGAAATGTGGGGTGTTTCCACTCCCTTACAAACACAAATGCCTTTGGTTGCCATATATAAACGCTTAGCCGATGCGTATCTGGATGAAAAAATGCGTGAAACGCGTCGAAAGACCGGTTTAGATTTAGTTCCTACAAGAGAGGTTAAGGAATTTTTGGAAAAAAATGCTGGGAGAAATTTCGGGATGGTTTTCGCCATTGATCAATCACCTGCAGATCCCAAAAAATCAGTTTGGATAGAATTCTTAGGACAATTGAGTCCTGCATACTTTGGTGCTGAGAAACACGCCAAGGAGCTGAATTGGCCCGTGGTATATGGGCATGCCCAAAAAATTAAACGGGGATATTACACAGTCAGATACAGCGTGGTTACGGAAAATCCAAGGGCTTTCGAAGACGGTGAACTGATTCAATATGTCAGTACCTTTCTTGAAGAAGACATTCGACAAGTGCCTTATTTGTGGTTATGGACGCACAAAAGATGGAAGCATCAAAACAAGCAGCCTCTTGGGGCTAGAACATGGACAAAAGCTGATGTTTCAGAAAAAATATAAGGAAGTCTTGTTTACTTGAATTTGATTTGTATATTTGCACCCCTCAATTGAGGAAATAAATCTACGGTTATGAATCGCATTAAAGAATTAGAAAAGAAATTGAATCCAGTAAAAGAATGGCCATCATTTCAAGCTGGTGACACTATTTCTGTGACTTATAAAATTATTGAAGGAGCGAAAGAGCGTCTTCAAACTTTTACCGGTGTTGTTATTCAACGTCGTGGTACTGGTACTACTGAAACGTTTACAATCAGAAAGATGAGTGGAAACGTTGGTGTTGAGCGTATTTTTCCTTTCGCTTCGCCTATGTTAGATACCATTGAGGTAAACAAGCGTGGTCGTGTGCGTCGTGCACGTATTTTCTACCTACGCAGTCTTACTGGTAAAGCAAGTCGTATTCAAGAGAAGAAGCGTTTTGTTGCAGAGGCGTAAGCCAAAGTGGAAACGGTTATTTTTTTTACTCCCCAATTTGGGGAGTTTTTTTTTGCATCAAAAAAGCCCTTCCGTTGAAGAGCTTTTCTGAATCCTTAACCAAAACCTATACTTCCCAGAATGGGATGTTACGTGTGTAACGTCATCATTTCTATTAAAATTGTGCCAATTCAAAATTCTTTGATACATTTCGACGATGAAAAATGAAACCGATCCTAAACTAAGTCAGCTCATATCACATGTGGCCGACTTTCACAACGCATTCAAACTTCCCGTTAGAACAGAACAGACGGGACAATTATCTGAAAAGGAACTAACACTTCGTTTTAATCTCATGAAAGAGGAAAATGAGGAGTATCTTGAAGCGGCACAGCGTGGCGATCTAGTTGAAATAGCAGATGCATTGGGTGATATGCTATACATACTTTGCGGCACCATCAATGCACACGGGTTGCAAGATGTTATGGGAGAAGTTTTTGAAGAAATTCAGCGCAGCAACATGAGTAAATTAGATGCCAATGGTGAGCCTATCTACAGAGAAGATGGTAAGGTGATGAAGAGTGACCGTTACTTCAAACCGAATATTGCTCAGTTTATCAAGTAATTAAAGGGTTCTGATTATCTTTGCACCTCAAATTTTATTATGCTAGATATTCATTTGCCAGATGGTAGTGTGCGTCAAGTAGAGCAGGGTACAACTGCACTACAATTGGCAGCTCAAATTAGTGAAGGCCTTGCTCGCAACGTGCTTGCTGCCGAGGTCAATGGGGAAGTGGTTGACGCTTCGCGTCCCCTTCCTGCCAATGCTCAATTGAAGTTGTTGACATGGAATGATGAGAACGGTAAATCTACGTTGTGGCATAGTTCTGCGCATCTCATGGCAGAGGCATTAGAGTCATTGTATCCTGGAATTAAGTTGGCTATTGGTCCACCCATTGAAAATGGTTTTTATTACGATGTTGATTTCAATGGGCACACCTTTTCACAAGAAGATTTCTCGAAAGTAGAGAAGTTAATGTTGGAATTGGCCCGTCAAAAGAATGAGTACATTCGGAAAGAAGTTTCTAAAGCTGAGGCCGTTTCGTATTTTACAGAAAAAGGAGATCAGTACAAATTGGAGTTAATTGAAGGGCTTCAAGACGGAGAAATAACATTTTATTCGCAAGGTAACTTTACCGATTTGTGTCGTGGTCCGCACATTCCAAATACCGGATTTATTAAAGCTGCTAAACTCATGAACGTGGCAGGTGCGTATTGGAGAGGCGATGAAAAGAACAAGATGTTAACGCGGGTGTACGCAGTGACTTTTCCGAAGCAAGCTGAATTAGATGAGTATTTGAAGCAGGTTGAAGAAGCAAAAAAACGCGATCATAGAAAGTTAGGTAAAGAATTGGGATTGTTTCATTTCTCGCAGCGTGTGGGAAGTGGACTTCCATTGTGGCTACCAAAAGGGACAGATCTTCGCACTCGACTTCAAGCCTTCTTACAAGAAGCCCAGAAGAAAGCAGGATATTTGCCCGTTATTACGCCACACATTGGTTCCAAGGAACTGTACGAAACAAGTGGACACTGGGCGAAGTACGGAGCAGATAGTTTTCAGCCCATTCATACACCTCAGGAAGGTGAGATGTACATGTTGAAGCCCATGAACTGTCCGCATCACTGCGAAATTTATAACGCCGAACCGAGATCATACCGCGACTTGCCCCTGCGTTTGGCAGAATTTGGTACTGTTTATCGGTATGAGCAAACTGGAGAATTGCACGGATTAACTCGTGTTCGCGGGTTTACTCAAGACGATGCACATATTTTCTGCACCCCAGAGCAAGTGAAAGAAGAGATCGGAAAGGTCATTGACTTGGTACTGTATATTTTCAAGACTCTGGATTTCCATGATTATTTGGCTCAGGTTTCCTTGCGTGATCAGGTAAATAGAGATAAGTACATTGGGTCGGAAGAAAACTGGGAAAGGGCAGAACAGTCTATTCAAGAAGTGGCGAATGAAAAGGGATTGAAGACCATTGTTGAATATGGTGAAGCTGCGTTTTATGGACCGAAATTGGATTTCATGGTTCGTGATGCAATTGGTAGAAAGTGGCAATTGGGAACGGTGCAATTGGATTACAACTTACCTGAACGCTTCCAATTGGAATACACAGGTGCGGATAATCAAAAGCACAGACCGGTTATGATTCACCGCGCTCCTTTTGGCAGTATGGAAAGATTTGTAGCTATTTTAATAGAACATTGCGCGGGACAATTCCCACTTTGGTTAACGCCTGAGCAAGTTCGAATTTTACCCGTGAGCGAGAAATACAACGAATACGCAAAAAAAGTAGCAAATTCACTTGAAATTTCCGATATTCGCGCCTCCGTTGACGATAGTAATGAGAAAGTAGGGAAGAAAATTCGTGAAGCAGAGTTGGCACGAGTACCTTATATGTTGGTAGTTGGAGAGAATGAAATGCTTGCTGAATCGGTATCTGCACGGAAAAAGGGAGTGGGTGATTTGGGCATTTTCAGTGTTGCTGATTTTGCCAAAATGGTGAATGAGGAGGTGAAAAACATGTTACAGAAAATTTAAATTTTAAGCATATCAGACAAAACAACATGAGGGGCCGACGCATAGTTGAACCCGAGCATAAGATAAACGAGCGAATCAGTGCGCAGGAAGTGCGTGTGGTTGGCGAAAACGTAGAACCAGGAGTTTATTCTCGTGACAAAGCGTTGAAACTAGCTCAAGAGTTGGAAGTTGATTTGGTTGAAATTTCACCAAACGCAGTTCCTCCTGTATGTCGATTAATTGACTACAAAAAGTTTCTTTACGATCAGAAAAAGAAACAAAAGGAGATGAAAGCGAAGCAGGTGAATGTAACAGTGAAGGAGATACGTTTCGGTCCGAATACCGATGATCATGATTTTCAATTTAAATTGAAGCATGCTCAGGAGTTTTTGAAAGAGGGGAGTAAAGTAAGAGCTTATGTGTTCTTCAAAGGAAGAAGTATTGTATTTAAGGAGCGAGGAGAGATTTTGTTGTTGAAATTTGTGCAGGAGTTGGCTGAGTTGGGAACACCGGAACTTTTGCCAAAATTAGAAGGGAAGAAAATGTTTGTGGTCATTAACCCGAAAAAGAAATAAATTAAAACCTAAATAAAATGCCAAAAGCGAAAACCAAATCCGGCGCTAAGAAGCGTTTCCAGGTAACTGGATCCGGTAAGATTAAGCGCAAGAAGGCGTTCAAGAGACACATCTTGACAAAGAAAGCTACCAAGCGTAAGCGTGCTTTGACAAAAGATGGACTTGTTCATCCTTCAGACGTGAAATCAATTAAGGCGCAGTTACTCGTAGCCTAATGCACCTCGTGCATCAAAAGAAGTAACGGTAAGTTTAACCCGGTAGAAAGGTTTAAGATCGAAAGACACCTTCGCCAAAAAAACAAAACAAAATGCCAAGAGCAAAAAATGCAGTCGCATCAAGAGCTAGAAGGAAAAAAGTACTTAAGCTCGCCAAAGGCTATTTCGGTTCACGTAAGAACGTATGGACCGTAGCCAAAAACTCAGTTGAAAAAGCGTTATCATACGCCTATGTAGGACGTAAATTACGTAAGCGCCACTTCCGTGCGTTGTGGATTGCTCGTATCAATGCAGGTGCTCGCATGCACGGCATGTCTTACAGCGAATTCATGGGGAAAGTTCATAAAAGCGGAATTGAATTGAACAGAAAAGTTCTTGCCGATTTAGCAATGAATCACCCAGAGGCGTTCAAGGCTGTTGCTGAGCGTATAAAATAATATTCCAGTTTTAAGGAAGAAAAAAATCTCCGCAAGGAGATTTTTTTTGTGCCCAAATTTGGTGTGTATTATTGAATAGTAATTGGAATGGTGCCAATACTTACCTGATTGTTTTTACCATAAAGTCCTGCTTTCCACGTGTAAAAGTCTTCGATGGATAGGGCGTACAATCTAGCCGATTTATCCAGATCTAAAAGGGGTTTTCTAAGTTCAGCATCGCTATAAATAACAACAAGCTCATCAATTTGAGGTTTTACATCTGAGCTTAACCCAGTTGTCAACTCGGTGCATTGTGGGTGCTCTGTAAATTCAGTTGCTCCTGCGAAAAGCGTATAAGATTTATCGCCCTTCATAGGCACCATGTCGAGACTGTTGTAATTGGGTCCAGGGAAAAGTCTATAGGCTTTGTTTACCACATGGTCAATGTAATAAATGCTCAAAAATCCTTTTTGTGATGATTTCACTTGAAGAAACAGTTGAGAGCCATCATTGAAAAGGGTAGAGGTGTTTTTAAATGATTTGTCGGCTGCCGTTAGCAGGTTTAGTTTAACACGGCCTTCATC
The DNA here is from genome assembly GCA_964430305.1 of uncultured Chryseobacterium sp. Taxonomy (GTDB): domain Bacteria; phylum Bacteroidota; class Bacteroidia; order Flavobacteriales_D; family Sanyastnellaceae; genus CAIZGX01. The sequence continues at coordinate 5,721 of CAYSEX010000065.1, read as the reverse complement.
AGGAAACTTTTGTACCAATCCGGAAACAATGGCTTCAACTTCAAGTGTATTTCCGGAACAAGACCATTTGAATTCTGGAGCTTGGGTGTCTCGAACCCATTCACCATTGACTTGTGTTTTCGTTAAGGTTTGAAACGATTGATTCATTCCCCCGTCTTTTTCATTGACATTGTTGATTGTGACTTCGGAAATGCGAACCCCGCATTCTTTCTCAATAGCGCGCAGCTTAGCTTGCTCCAAACATTGTTGCTCAAGTGCTTCCATGCTTGTATTTCTAGGCAGTGTCATTTTGTATCGAGTGTCAATAACATCAATGGGTTTTTGTGCTATTGTACCCATGGATAACAAACTGAAAAATAGTGGTAAGAGTTTATTCATGTTTCGAATTTACGGGCTATTTTAGGGGCATGAAAAAAAATATTTTAATTCTTATTTTTCTTTTTTCACAAGTTGTTCTTTATTCTCAAATAGAGGGCCAAAGTGGCACTTATTCGTTTAGTATTAAAAAGAAGATAGAGCCGCCCATTCTCACTTTTCCAGATGGCTCTGTAAGGTTTTCAGATGTTGATGGCAATAACATCATCAATGCCAACGAATCATGTGAGCTCAAATTTATATTAAGCAATACTGGTATTGGCGATGGTACTGGTTTAAAAGCGAAATTAACAGCCACGGGTAATGTTGATGGAATAACCTTCTCGAACATCACACCCATTGCCAATGCTATTAAAGGGAAAGAAATTGAATACCGTTTGCCCATCTCTTCGAACATGTCAACCGTTGACGGATCAATTGAATTGACTTTGTTCATTGAAGAGCCGAACGGATTTAACACAGATGAAGTTAAACTTGAAATTCAAACCAAAAAATTTGCAGCGCCAGATGTGCAAGTGGTTGACTATGTTGTTTTCTCAAATAGTGGGTCTACTAATTTGGAATTAAAAAAGCCCTTCTCTTTGCAATTGCTGATTCAAAATACGGGGCAAGGTGTGGCAAAAAATGTTGCTGTGCGCTTGCCTGTACCAAACAATGTATTCATGCAAAGTGGTGATGAGTTGAATAATATAGGGACACTTCAACCCGGTGAATCGCGGAGTATAGAGTACGAATTTATATTGAATGCGAAGTTTGAGGGAACGTCCCTTCCCCTTGCTGCAACCATACAAGAATCATATGGAAAGTATGCGAAGAATTGGAGTGGAAACTTCCAACTCAACCAAAGTATTGCATCTCAAAAATTGGTTGTTGATGGCAAGGTAGAAGAGCAAAAAGACATACAAATTGTCTCTTTGCGTTCAGATGTAGACAAAGACATTCCAACCGGAATAGCACCGAAAACGAACCGCTACGCATTAATCATTGGCAATGAAGATTATTCTTCCAAGCAACCGGGATTGGAAAAAGAGGTGAACGTAGATTTCGCTGCAAACGATGCACGGGTTTTTGCAGAGTATGCTGAAAAAGTATTGGGATATCCCAAAGAAAACATTCGCTTGTTAACCGATGCAACAAAAGGTACCATGTCTCAAGGTGTTGACTGGTTAGTGAAAAAAGCACAAGCACAGGGCGACGCTGAAATCATCTTTTACTACAGCGGTCATGGTCTTCCTGAAGAAGTAAGTAAAGAGCCGTATTTAATTCCTGTAGATGTGAGCGGAACCCAAGTTCAAAACGGACTTTCATTGATCACGGTTTATGAACTTCTTGCGCAAAGCACAGCTAAGAAATGCGTGGTGGTATTGGATGCTTGCTTCAGTGGAGGAGCGCGTAACAAAGAGTTAACCGCATTGAAAGGCGTGAAGGTAAGAGCAAGTGTAGATGAAGTTCCAGGAAACATTTTAGTATTAGCTTCAAGCTCAGGAACACAAAGCAGTGCTGTGTATAAAGAGAAACAGCATGGTTATTTTACCTATTTCCTGTTGAAAAACTTAAAAGAGAACAAAGGTCAGAACACCGTTGAAAGTACCATGACCGAGGTGACGAAGAACGTGCGTTTGAAGGCATTGGATATCTCAAAAGAACAAACCCCGCAGGCGTTGCCTGGATTAGAAATTGAAAGTTCATGGAAGGAGTTAAAATGGTAAGGAATTATTTGATTTTAATTTGTCTTGGCATCTTAGTTCAGGGCAGTGCATTTGCCCAGCGTATTCGTAATATTCAGGCGTCGCAAGAAGGGCAAGCAATACGCATTTCATATACCTTAGAATCTGAATACAACTGCAATGTATCGGCATTTGTAAGCACAGATAACGGCATGTCATGGTCTCCTTTATTGACTGTTGAGGGCGATATAGGTCAGAAAATAAAACCTGGGAATAATTCTTTTTTGTGGCGTGTAACTCAAGATCGTGAGAATTTAATTGGTGAGTCAATCAAGTTCAAGGTATTGGCTCATGAGATTATACCAAAAACTTCGGAATTAACGAACTACTCGAAATATTCGGTTAACTATGATGAAACTAAAATGTTCAGGAACAATGGTATGTCGCACTTCTACGGAATAAATTCACTTCCAAATGCACTTTATATGCAAGGTGGTGCGAACAATGAAAACTCAAGTGTGAGTGTTTTGGGAAGCACTATATTCCCTCAAATGAGAACAACAACCTTGAACACAACAGCATACGTAGACGGAATTCCTGTGACGAATCAAATGACCGGATCCGCATTGGAATGGATTGATCCCATGATGGTTGATGAAATATCTGTATCTCCGCAAGTGAATAGCCCTGAAAACGGATCTGGTCTTGGTACGGTGAATGTGAAATTGGCAAGGCCTCAAACAGATGGTTTGGCTGTAACAACAACAAATTCAATCTCGTCATTTGGAGGAATAAAAACAATGAATCAGGTTGTTGTTGGTGATGCAAGAAATTTCGTTGCTGCTACCTCCAATTTCACTCAAAATAGAGGGTACATGGAGAATGAGTTTGGAAAAAAGAATCAATACAGTATTCATGGCCGATTGGGAAACTCGAAGGTTCGACATTCATTTTTTGTGAACAATTATTTATTTCGTACTAATCAGGGTCAATTTCTTTCATTGGATCAATTCCTGACCAATCCGCAGGAAGGGAACGCTTACAATACCAATCGAGCTGAACGTTTTGGCGGAGGTTACGGAGTTGACATAAAACTGAATGGCGATTGGAGCATCAAGGCGGGTATGTCTTGGAATCGCCATGCCTATGGTAATTACTATACCCAATATGATGTTGTTTTGGATTCTAACGTTGAGAAGCATGACATTACAGATGAGTTTCGATCATTCGTGCAACGAATTGAAATTTCAAAACGAATTCAAATTTTGCCCAAGGAATCGCTTTTGATAACAATAGGTGAAGAAGGGCAAGCCAATAGATACCGGGATGAAAACTTCATTGATAATTTGCAAAGCTCACAGTTGATTAGCGGAATGGCTCTAGACTCGTATGTGTCTGGTACACAATTTTCGCCCTTTGTCAAAGCTTTGGTTGATTCAAAGCGCTGGAGAAGAGTTGGTGCGTACATCTCATTGGGTAAAAATTCAAATTCGTGGTACGCAAAATATGAAAACGAAAATGAGCAAGTTTTAACATTGAATGAATATAAACTGGGTAGTCCGCTGAATGCGAAATTTGGAGGATATGCTCAACTCAATGATAAATTTCAGGTCAATGGGCAGCTGTCTTGGGGATACCAGCAGCCGTTTTTGTTGCCAATGGATAACATGCAAAACACGCAAGGAGTTACTTATGCCGACCTCAGCAGACATGAACTAGGTGTGAAAGGAAACGTTACTGAAGATTTTGCTTTTGATGTTTCTCTGTACAGATCGAATCAAAAATTTTTGCAAGGAATGGCTAACATACCACCAAATGAGACAGGCACAATCAAAACAGGTGGAATTGAATTCGGGGCGAAATACAAGATTCCAACTTACATGGGGTATCAATGGTCGTTCTTTACAAGAGGTAATGTGGGGAGTTTGAATTTGATAGACCCCCTAACCAATTTGGAAACAGAAATTACAGGAGTTCCTAGAAATAAAATGTTTTTGGGAGCGCAATTCGATTCAGACAACATTTCTGTCGGAGTTTACGATTATTGGAGAAGTAAAATGTATGTATCTGGTGACGGCTTGGAATGGGTCAATGGAGGTCATGAATTAAACTCGTTTGTCAGTTTCCATTCCAATCCTGATGGTGCCGATGCATTTATCTCTTTGGATCTCGGAATCAACAATGCACTCAATACAAAAGTGCCCATGTCGGTTTCTGCAACCTCGTCTAGCTTATTTCCGGCTCCATCAAGGAATTATTACGCCAATATCCGATTCAATGCGAATTTGTCGGGTATGGATGGAATTACTGGGGGAGGATATGACTGGATTGACTTAAGTAATTTTTATTTCGGATTCAAAAACTTTACAGGAAACTCTCCAATGAATGCAGCTTATGGTATAGGTGTGCAGGGTCATTGGCCAGGTAACAGTAATCCAATTAGTACGTCAACAAATCTTTTTTATGGTCTAGCTTCAAATAATATAGATTTCTATACACGCTTGTTTGCAATTCCAGACGGAGAAATTTCAACCAAAGGAACACCAATGGCATTCTCACTTGGGCAGAATGCAGAACTGGCCTTGATCAATGGTTATACAAAACTTTCATTGGGTGTAGGAGGATCGATTAATATTTATTCCACAGAAGAACCCGACACATACAACTATTCTTATGGGTATTTGTTTGTAGATAAATTGTTTTTAGTCTCGCCCGGAATTGATTTGTCAGCGAATCTGTATATAGATGGTGCAGTTACACTTGGATTCACCTACTCAAAATGCGCCAAAACATCATTGAGAAATGACGATTCAGATACCCCAAATTACTTGTACTCTGAAGAGGTAGATTTATCTAATTGGGCGTTGCGAATTGGTTTCATGTTTAACTAATTAGCGCAAAACCTCAGGGCGTTGCTGATTGTAACACGTTGGCATCATGCCTACATCAGCGCCAATGTATGTTGGATCGCAATACACATATGAATTGCCGTTGTATTGAATGAGTGCTCTGTCGACAGTTCCGCCAATCGGAGATCCAGGGCTTCATGAAGTTTCTTTGAAAATGAAGTTGCCAACGGTTGACCAAAGTAATAGTCAAGGGAGTCCACACAACAAGAATAGGCATGGTGTACTATATATGCTACGGTCGGATTTTCAATCGAGCCTAAATTCCGACAGGTAGCTCTCTCTGCACAGGAATCAATACCAAGAATCGCCCTTGCTGAGGCCTAAGCACACCGAGTGACGCAAATTGGCCGCCCCAATGGCATACAAACCATCATCTACCATGTCATCATGCATTATATTATATTTTATATTATATGCTACTCTCTCTTCGTAGATTTTCATCGCCGGAGAATCGCATTTGTCCCACCACGTCAGTCTACATTTTATTCCACACTACTCATGGTTTAGAGGACTCTGATAGTTACTTAACGTGTCATAACATCCATGTAACACTGCGTGTATGGCGCGGAATTCGAAGCTACGGTATGGTACATCCTTATCATTCCATGTTAGGTGGCACGCTTCTGTACCCTGCCTTTTATGGTACGATACAAATAATTACCTCTATTGAAAGATTTCGTAATATGAGCAGCATCGAAAACTGCCTTACTAAGTAGCGCGAGAATGAGCATGTCCAATCGCCCTGCAATACATGTTCCTGCGATGTCCCC
>CAYSEX010000064.1:10192-11627 GCA_964430305.1 uncultured Chryseobacterium sp. | reverse complement strand
TGAAGTTTGGTGCTAGCCAGGCGAGAAAGGCTCCGCCCACATAACAGATTTGCAGCAATGACTCTCCGAATAATTGTTTCGTAAAGCACAAGTATAAATAAGTACAAGCTCCTAAAATGGCAAATAACCAACACCAAGACGATTCAAAAAAATACAGGAGGGTGTAAGTTAAATTGAAAAGAATACCTGCGGATTCAAGTTTAAATTGAAATTTCATTTTAGTTTTTGAACAATGCTCGTGGTGCTGAATCCATCAACCAAGGGAATAGCCACAACTTCGCCACCCCAAGAGTGGCATTCATTCGAACCAACAATGTATTTCTTGGCACTCAAGTCACGTTCGGAAGCATCGTAATCACCACCTTTCACAATGAAATCAGGTTCAATTTGTAGAATCAATTCCAAAGGTGTGTCTTCATGAAAGACTATAGCTAAATCAACACATTTCAACGCCTCGAGAACTTCCTTTCTTGCCCACTCGGGATTGATGGGTCGTTCAGGCCCCTTGTTTAATCTGCGAACACTATCATCTGCATTCACACCCACAATTAATTTGGTTCCCAATGAACGCGCCTGCTTTAAATAAGTAACGTGTCCAACGTGAAGTAGGTCGAATACGCCATTGGTGAAAACAATTTTTTCACCAGCCTTTTTCCATTCATGAATGAGCGGGTGCATGGGATTGTTTTTTAATTCGGTATGACACAATGAGGAATCCCACGAAACCAGATCCAATTTCCATGAATGTTCGGGTGGCCCATGAAATGGTGGCGAAAGTTAATCCCAGTAATGAGGTATCTGCACTTCCAGGATCTGCATAGCCAAGTACAATGAATCCAAGAACGGTCATGGAATGGAATGCACCCAGACCACCTGGAGTTGGTGCCAACATGGCAAGGCTTGCACAAATCATTAAAAACACAGACTCATTCAATCCCATGTGATCGCATCCAGGAATTGCCAATAGATTAAAATAAGTCATGGCTAACCACGCTAACCAAATTCCGAATGTGTATGCAAGGAATTTCCCAAAACCTTTCACTTTTCTTACACTAATGAGCGCTGCCCACGTACCACGAACGAATTGAGCGAATTTTTCTAAAAATGGATTTCTAAATGTGTGCTTTAGGATATATCTCAAAACAATAACGCCTGTAATCATGAAAACGACCAAGAATATGATGATTCCAGCTGATATATCAATGCTTTTTGTTGAATCAAAAAGGCTAGAAATGGTGCTTGGTAATAGTAAAAAACCGGTTAATAATAATACGCCAAACATGACCATGTCAATCAGACGCTCAGTGATAACAGTTCCAATGAGGGTATGAACCGGAATTTTATCTGATTTGTAAAGTAGCGTGCATCTGGCTACTTCTCCCGACCTTGGAACCAAATCATTCATGCAGTATCCAAATGAAACGGCATGAATCGC